>CAZADK010000686.1:0-2540 GCA_964483855.1 uncultured Rhodoferax sp. | reverse complement strand
CTCGCGCACCGCCGGGTCGGCCAGAACCTTGACCAGCTCCGCGTGCAGCCGGGCGATGACCGGCTCCGGCGTGCCACCCGGGGCCAGCAGACCGTACCAGGCGTCAAGCGTGAAGCCGGGATTCATCGCCTCGGCCATCGTCGGTACATCGGGGAACTGCGAACTGCGCTTCGGGCCGGTCACGCCCAGGGCCCGCAGCTTGCCGGCCTTGACCTGGGGCAGTGCGATCTGCAACGCCGGGAACGCTAGCTGCGTCTGGCTGGTCATCACCGAGGTCACCTGCTCCGCCGCGCTCTTGTACGGCACATGCACGATGTCGAGGTTGCCGCCATTGGACTTGAGCAATTCGCCCGAGTAGTGGCCGATGCCGCCATTGCCACCCGACGCATAACTCAGGCTGCCAGGTTTCGCCTTCGCCATCGCGATCAGTTCGGCGACGGTCTTCGCCGGAGAGTCGGGCGGCACCACCAGCATCGCCGACACCCGCGACACCAGTGCGATCGGGGCAAAGTCCTTGATCGCGTCGTACTTGACATTGCTGATGCCCGGGTTGCCCACCAACTGGGTCGCGTTGAACAGCAGCGTATAACCGTCCTTCGGTGCACGCGCAACAAATTCGGTACCGATGTTGCCACCGGCGCCGGCCCGGTTCTCGATCACGATCGGCTGCCCCAGACCGGTGGCCATGCGCGAGATCACGGTGCGCGCCACGCCGTCGACACCGGAGCCAGCGGGGAATGGAACCACGACCCGGACCGGGCCGGTCGGATAAGCCTGCGCTTGCGCGGCCGGCACGGCCAGCGCGAGCACGACGGCGGCGAACAGACGGCGGGGCAGGGCAACGGATGCGTGGGTCATGGGTGTCTCGCTTTCTTTGTTCGGTTGGGCAGGGCCATCGTAACGAGCAAGCCCCGGCTGCGGTACACCGCGCTTGACAACTTTTTCATAGAATGCAATTTGTGCCCGTGTCGCCGGACAAACACCTCAACGTCACCCGATCGCTGCACCGGGCCGTCGCACTGCTGCGCCTGCTGGCCAGCCATACCCGGATCGGCTGGCGACTCAGCGACCTGGCTGATCACACCGGCCTGGACCCGGCAACCGTGCATCGGCTGCTGCGCAGCCTGGTTGGTGAAGGCCTGGCGACGCGGGTGCCCGATTCACGCCACTACACGATCGGCCCGCTGGCATTCGCGCTGGGCCTGGCCGCGGCGCCGTATTTCGACCTGGGCCGGCTCACCCATGCCCGGCTGGCTGCGGCAGCACAGACACTGCGAGGCACCTTGTTCCTGAAGATGCGCAGCGGCGTCGAGTCGGTCTGCCTGGCCCGGCACGATGGCGTGGGCCCGGTGGCGTCACTGATGCTCGACGTCGGCGGTCGGCGCCCGCTGTGCCTGACGGCTGGCGGCGTCGCCATGCTGATCCACCTGCCACGCGCCGAACAGGCACGAATCGAGGCCGACAACCGAAGCACCATCAGCCGCCAGGGCGCGCAACGCTGGCGCGGCGCGCGGCAGATGTTGCTGCGGTCGCGGCCGCTGGGTTATGCCTCGAACCACGGAGACATCGCCGCCGGCATCTGCGCCATCGGAGTACCGCTGATGGCACGCGACGGGTCCCCGGTGGCATCGCTGACGCTGGCGCTGGCCGGCGCGTTGTCGGACACCCAGGCCGATGTGCTGGCGGCACACCTGCGCCAGCAGGCCGAAGGCATTGCGCCGCTGCTGGCCTCGCTGCGCCTGTGAGCCGACCAGGTGCAAAAATGCATGCCGTAGATCATCACCATGACCACCACCAAGAATGCAGGAGCGCAAGATGCTTGAGCCGACCCCACCCGAACTGCTGCAAGAACAACGCGGCGCCGTGTTGTGGCTGACGATCAACCGCGAGGAGCGACGCAATGCGATCAGCCCTGGCGTGCTGCAGGCGCTGGGCGCTGCGATGGCACGCGCCAACCAGGATCGCTCCATCCGAGCCATCGTCATCACCGGCGCCGGTGAACGCGCCTTCTGCGCCGGTGCCGACCTGCAGACCGGCACCGCGTTCAAGTTCGACTATTCCGAGCCCCATGCGGGCTTCGCCAACCTGTTTCGCCAGGCGCGGCGGTCCGCGGTGCCGCTGATCGCCCGCGTCAATGGCGCCTGCATGGCCGGCGGCATGGGCGTGATGGGCATGTGCCACATGGCAGTGGCCACGCCGAAGGCGATCTTCGGCCTGCCCGAGGTCAAGATCGGCCTGTTTCCAGCCCAGGTGCTCAGCGTGCTGGACAAACTGCTGCCGCGCCGCGTGCTGGCCGAGATGTGCATCACCGGCGAACCGATCAACGCCGCGCAGGCACTGGAATACGGGCTGGTCAACTACGTGCGCGACGACCTGGACGGCGGCATCGACTGGCTGCTCGGCCGCATCATGGACAAATCGCCGTCGGCGATCCGGCGCGGGCTGTACACCATGACGGCGATCGAGCAGATGGCGTTCGAGGAATCGATGTCGTTCACCGAGAGCCAGATCGCGCTGTTTGCGCTGACCGAGGACGCGGT
>CAZADK010000685.1:0-2541 GCA_964483855.1 uncultured Rhodoferax sp. | reverse complement strand
GCGAGCGCACATTGGCCGTCAGCTCCGCCGCATTTTCCTCGAACATCATGAACACCCCCGGCTCGCCGAACTCCACCGCGCCCCGCACCAGGAATTCCGCAGCCAGCATCGTCTTCCCGCACCCTGCGCTACCGCACACGAGCGTCGGCCGCCCGGCGGGCAGACCACCGCCGGTGATTTCATCCAGGCCGGTGATGCCGGTGCGAATTTTGGGGAGACCGGGTGTCGCGCGCGGGCTTTTCTGCTTGTTCATGGCTGAGACACATCCTCTGACGGTCGTAACGGCGGGCAACCGTTTGAATTGGGGCGGAATTTGCCTGGCCAACGGAGTTCCAGTGCATGAGCCCTTGCAGGCCGTCGATGACCGCCCGATCGAAGCCACCATCGTAGCAAGGGAAATGGGGGTCGGCAAATCCAAATGTGATCTGCAATGAAACGGCGGAAGGTGAACCGGACGCCGTTGTGCGGACGCCACGCAGCACGAAGAGTGTTATCCGCGGACCGCCGGATTGGTCGCTTGCGACGGATTGGAACCGCCCAGCCCACCGACTTGCGGGTGATCGTGGAATCCGCGTTGCATGCGGTCAGTCGTGCAATCGAGCGCACGGCACGCCGTCGTCCTACAAAGTCTCGCGGCTCCAGACGGCAGTATGGCCTGTCCAAGCGGCATACGCTGGGCATGGACAGGTTTTCATTGTTTTGTGACATCGCGCATTGGATCAGGTATGCGCCCAAGATCAGGGAGTTTCACCATGAACAATTCCGCCAATCCATCCACTTTCTACGATGCCGAGCCCAATCGGGATCCGATCACCGGAATGCCAGGGGCGCATCCGGTTGGCACCGGCGTGGGTGCGGTGCTCGGGGGCGCACTGGCGGGGGCGGTGACAGGCACCGCCGCCGGGCCGGTCGGCACCATTGTCGGCACCGCGCTGGGTGCCATCGTCGGCGGATTGGCGGGTAAAAGCGTGGCCGAGTCCATCGACCCCACCATCGAAGTCGATTACTGGCGCGAGAACTTCAACGAACGGCCGTACGCGGCGCACTCACCAGGGTTCGACGTCTACGCGCCGGCTTATCGGTATGGTGTCGCGGCGTATGTCCAGCACCCCGGACGACGGTTCGATGATGTCGAAGGGCAGCTTGCGCAGGGCTGGGTTGACGCGCGGGGAGCATCCGATCTCGAATGGGCGAACGCACGCTTGGCCGCCCGCGATGCCTGGCAGCGTCTGGCAGAACGGCCCGAGCGCGCATCGTCTGACTGAATTGCCGAACGCTCCAAGGGTTGGAGCCGACCGTTACGGCGCTTGGAGTTCAGCCAAGCGCCCCGGGAACAGTCGCGGTTCCGTCCGAGATTCTGCCGCAATAGTCGATCAGGTGCTCGATCTCGTTCGATTTGTCGAACACGCGATTCGCGCCCAACTCGGCGCAGCGCCGACGGATTTCCGGCGTGGCGTAATTGGTCAACATGACCCGCCTGGCCTGCACGTTCAACTGCTGTGCCGAGCGCAGTACCCCCAGACCGGAACCCGACGCCAGGAATACGTCGATGATCATCAGGTCGATCCCGCGAGTGTCCTGGCGCATGCGATTGACCGCCGCTTCTTCATCAGCCGCTGTGCCCACCACCTCGACATCGGTCAACTCTTCCAGCGCATCGCGCAGGTTGCCCAGGATCACAAGATTGTCTTCGACGATATAGGTTCTTATCACGGGCATCACGGTACCGATCGGATGGGACGCTTGTTGAATTCGTACTGAAGACCACCTCTGGCCGAATCAATTTACCACGCCAAGCCTGAGATTTCGCATGGGCGCGGGTTGAAGGCTGAATTCATTTTTTGCCGACTTGAACCAAGTGGGCCGCGAACCGGGTACTTTCCCTGGCTTGACAGGACAGGTCAAGGCGTCATCAGAATATTTGCCGCCGCGTCAGCGAAGACTCGGCAGCCCAGTACGATGTCCTCGGGCTTTGTGTCCTCCGACCAGTGGTGGCTGATGCCGCCAATGCTCGGCACGAACACCATGGCGCACGGGACGCACGCGGCCAGCACTTGCGCATCGTGGCCCGCTCCGCTTGGCATCCGGACATGCAACCCGGGGGCGTGACGCTCGGCGGCGCACTCGATCGCACTCTGGAATCGCCCGTCCATCACCTGCGGCACCGAGCATCCTCGGTCGGCGATCCGTACGCGACATGGCCCCCGGTTGGCCAGTGCCACCAATGACTCCAGTTCTGCGGTCAGGCTGGCCAATACCGCCGGATCGGTGTCACGGAAATTGAACAGCATTTCGGCGCCGCCAGGGACGATGGCGGGTGCGCCCGGCTCCAGGGTAATCCGTCCAGTGGTCCATACGGTCCGCGGGCCTGCAAGTCTGTGGAAGCGCTCGTCAATGGCGCACGCCAACCGCACCAGCGTAACACCTGCATCCCTGCGTAGCGCCATCGGGGTGGTCCCGGCGTGGTTCTGCTCGCCCTCGAATACGATGCGAAAACGGTGGCTTCCGACGATTGCGGTGACGATGCCGATACGCAGATGG
>CAZADK010000684.1:0-2544 GCA_964483855.1 uncultured Rhodoferax sp. | reverse complement strand
TTGGTGACCAGGTTGATGATGTTGGCCAGCGTCGGGCGGGGCGGGGCAGTCAGGCCGTTGTTGCGGTCCTTGTGGCGCTGTCCGATCACCTGCAGGTCGAGCGTGAGCACCAGCGCGCTGCAGCGAGCCACCTTGCAGCGCTGGATCATGTTGGCCATCGCCTCGCGGTCGCGCATCATGTAGAGCTGGAACCAGAACGGCGCGCTGGTGTGTTCGGCGATGTCCTCGATGGAGCAGATGCTCATCGTCGACAAGGTGAACGGGATACCGAACTTCTGCGCCGCGCGCGCGGCGTGGATCTCGCCGTCGGCATGCTGCATGCCGGTCAGGCCGACCGGCGCAATGGCCACCGGCATCTTCGCGCTGCAGCCCACCATGGTGGTTGCCGTGGTCCGGTTCTCCATGTTGACGGCGACGCGTTGGCGCAGCAAGATGGATTGGAAGTCGTCCGTGTTCGCCCGGTAGGTGCCTTCGGTCCACGAGCCGGAGTCGGCGTAGTCGTAGAACATCCGGGGCACGCGTTTTTGCGCCAGCACGCGCAGGTCTTCGATGTTGGTAATGACGGGCACGGCGATCTCCTGGACAAGCCGGCCATGTTAGCCGCAGCGCGCCCTGGGTGGATTGAAACCCGCTGGGCCGGTTTGAAATTATTTGCGCACGGTTCGATGGCGCATGTGGCAAGGCCCCGGCATGGCTGCCGAGGCCTTGTCGTGCCGCCGGGATCAGCCCAGCCGGATCGGAACGAAGATCTTGTCTCCGTCGCGCTGGATCAGCAGCGCCACCGACTTGTCGGACTTGGCGACGATCGCGCGCACCTGCTCCACGTCCTTGACGACCGTGCCGTTGATGGCCAGGATCACGTCGCCCGGGTTGATGCCGGCCTTGGCCGCGGCGCCGGTGACGGACTCGACCAGCAGGCCATCGGGCGTTCCGGCAGCCTGTGCCTCCCGCGGCTGCAGGGGTCGCAGCGCCAGGCCCAGCCGGCCCTGGTCGGCCTGGGTATCTGCCTGGGCCCGTTTTTGCGCCGGATCACTGGCGCTGCCCAGCCGCGCGTCGATCTGCTGCGACTCACCCTTGCGCCAGACCTCCAGTGTCACCTTGTCGCCCGGCATGGCGAGGCTGATGATGGCCGGAAGGTCGCCGGAGGAGCTGATCAGCTTGCCATCGACCTTGCGGATGATGTCGCCGGTCTTCAGTCCTGACTTGTCGGCAGGGCCGCCGCGCTCGACCGACGACACCAGCGCGCCTTCGGGGCGATCAAGCTTGAACGAGTCGGCCAGTGCCTGGTTGACCTCCTGGATCGTGACGCCCAGGCGTGCGTGTTCGACCTTGCCGTGCGCGACGATCTGGTCCTTGATCTTGAGTGCCAGGTCGATCGGGATCGCGAATGACAGGCCCTGGTAACCACCGGTGCGGCTGTAGATCTGCGAGTTGATGCCGATCACCTCGCCCTTGGTATTGAACAGCGGGCCGCCGGAGTTGCCCGGGTTGACCGCCACGTCCGTCTGGATGAACGGCACGGCGCTGTCGTCCGGCAACGAGCGACCCTTGGCGCTGACCACGCCGGCGGTCACCGAGTTTTCGAAGCCGAACGGGGCGCCGATGGCCAGCACCCATTCGCCCACGCGCAGATCCTGGATCTTGCCAGTGGTCACGGTCGGCAGGTTTTTCGCCTCGATCTTGAGCACCGCCACGTCGGTCTTGGCATCCGAGCCCAGCACCTTGGCGGTGAATTCGCGACGGTCGGTCAGCTTGACGGTGACCTCGGTCGCATCGCGCACCACATGCGCATTGGTCAGGATGATGCCGTCCGGGCTGACGATGAATCCGGAGCCCTGGCCGCGCACCGGCCGCTCGCGCGGTGCCGGCATACCCTGGCCCTGGCCCTGGCCGAACCGGCGGAAGAATTCCTGCATCGGGTCGTCGCCGAACGGACTGGCTCCGGGACCGGAGCGGGCCTGCGTCTCGTCATCCGATGATTTCCGCACGCCGGTGACACTGATGTTGACCACCGCAGGCCCGTTCTGCGCGGTGATGGCAGGGAAGTCGGGCAGGCCAGACGTCGGCGCGCCGGTGTTCGTCGCTGCGGTGCTGGTGACCAGTGGCACTGCCGCGTATGCGCCGCGCACGTTGTGCAGCGCCGTGACTCCGGCGCCGCCGATCACGCCGGCGGCTGCGAGCGCCATGACCAGACGCGAGCTTTTGATGGACAACTGTTTCATGAGGACTCCTGATGTTGGAAGGATGCGATGGATGGACTGTGCCTGTCCGGTCTTAGTCCGGGCTTAAGCGAGGTGCAGGCGCGGCTCGAACTGCAGCGTGACCAGCAAGCCGCCCAGGTCGGTGGATTGCCCCAGTGTCAAGCTGGCTCCATGGCGTTCGGCAATGGCCCGGGCGATCGACAGGCCCAGGCCGCTGCCGGTGCTGCTGGCGTCCCGTGCCCGTACGAAACGCGCGAACATGGGCTCGCGCTGATCCGGTTCAATGCCGGGGCCAGAGTCCTCGATCAACACCCGGGTCGACCCCGCGACCTGTTCGGCGCGA
>CAZADK010000683.1:0-2545 GCA_964483855.1 uncultured Rhodoferax sp. | reverse complement strand
GAAAGTTTGACGAACAAGTAACACCTGGGCCCGCTGCCACCACGCGACAACGTGGGCCCTTGGACCAGGATTTGTACATGCTTTCCCAGCCCGTCCACGAGATCCGTTGCCTTTGGGACCAGAAGGTGCCGATGCGTGACAACATCCTGTTGTCGGCCGACGTGTACCTGCCGCTGGCTGAGGGCCCGTTTCCGACGGTGCTGCTGCGCACGCCGTACGAGAGCACGCGCGACGGCCACATCGATTGGGCGGCCTGGTGGGCCCGGCGCGGCTATGCCTGTGTCGTGCAGGACAACCGCGGCAAGTTCGAGTCGCAAGGCGTTTTTTATCCTTACCGCGACGACGGCCCTGACGGGCACGACACGCTGGCATGGATCGCGGCCCAGCCTTGGTGCAGCGGCAAGATCGGTACCAGCGGGCGCTCCTATGGCGGGTTGTTTCAGTGGCAGCTCGCGCCGCACCGCAGCCCACACCTGACAGCCATGGCGCCTCAGGTCATCATGGGCGACTATTTTGGCGACTACCACCACACCGGCGGCGCGGTGCAATGGGCGATCACGCTCATGGCGGCGATCACCTTTGCCACCAATGTGGCCTTTGCGCAGCGTGGCTGCGCGCACCTGTTCGGCAACCAGAAGTTCTACCGCACGCTACCGCTGTTGGATGCCGACGTGGCCGCGATCGGGCGCGAAATCCCGTTCTTTCGCGACTGGCTGCTGCACTCGGAGGACGATGCCTATTGGCAGGCGATCAATACCGAGAACAAACTCGACCAGATCGATGTCCCTGTCTACCAGCAGTGCGGCTGGTACGACGCCTATACGGCAGCGAGCTTTCGCATGTGGAACGGGTTGCGTCAGCGCGGCTACTCCGACAAGGCCCGCAAGAACCAGAAGATCTATGTCGTGCCCTGGACGCACCACATTCCCGAGGGTTCGCGCCTGGGCGACATCGACTTTGGCCCCAATGCCTACGTCGACCTCAATGTGCAAGACCTGCGCTGGTTCGACCACTGGCTCAAGGGCAATGACACCGGCCTCATGGACGAGGCACCGATTCGCCTGTTTGTGATGGGCACCAATATCTGGCGCGGTGAGCACGAGTGGCCGTTGGCGCGCACCGTGTTCACACCCTATTACCTGCACAGTGCCGGGCTGGCCAACTCGCTTTACGGCGACGGGCAGCTATCTACGCTGCCCCCGGGTGACGAAGAGCCTGCGGATCGCTTCGACTACGACCCTGATCATCCGGTGCCTACGCTGGGCGGCAACAACACGACCTGGACCCAGATGAAGTTCGCCGTCGACCAGGTGCTACCAGGTCCGGTCGACCAGCGGCCGGTGGAGCGTCGTGACGACGTGCTGGTGTACACCGGCGCTGTGCTGGAGCAGGATCTGGAAGTGACCGGGCCGCTGGAGGTGCTGCTGTACGCCAGCTCCTCCGCGCCCGATACCGACTTCACCGCCAAGCTGGTGGATGTCCACCCCGGCGGTCAGGCGATCCACATCGCAGAGGGCATCTTGCGGGCGCGTTACCGGCATGGGTATGGCGAGCAGCTGCTGCTGGTGCCAGGCGAGGCGGCCTGCTTCAGAATCGAGCTTGCGCCGACCAGCAACGTGTTTCTGGCGGGCCATCGCATCCGGGTCGAGATTTCCAGTAGCAACTTTCCACGTTTCAACCGCAACCTGAATACGGGCGAGGACGTCGCCACAGGCACGCGCTGGCAGGTGGCACATCAGACGGTGTTCCATGACAGCGTGCGGGCGTCTCACATCATCTTGCCGGTGATCCCGCCGCCGACGGCATGAGGCTCTCTGTCGGCGCGCGCAGCTTACGCCGCAGGAATCAGCGGCAGAACGATGTGCGATGGGTGGTTGCGGTCGAGATGCACGTGGTTGGTGGCGATCACGCTATGGGTGTGGCGGCCCAAAGGTTCGCCGGTGTTGGGGTTGATGTCCAGCCGCGGGAAGTTGCTGCTGGAAATGTCGACCCGGATACGGTGACCGCGCGCGAACAGGTTGCTGGTGGGCGGCAGCGTGATCGTCACCTTGGCCACTTCGCCGTGTTGCATCATGACCTCACGGTACCAGCCCTCGCGGAACCTGCAGCGGATCACCGAGTCGCACAGATTCATGTCGTAGCCTTGCGGGTCCGTGGCCGTGGGCGGGTGCACATCGATCAGCTTGGCGGTGAAATCGGTGTCGGGAGCACTCGACGAAACATACAAGTGCACCGTGATCGGACCCGTGACCTCCACATCTTCGCCCAGTGGCGGAGTCTGGAACACCAGCACATCCGGACGTTCGGACAGCCTGGGGTACGGTGCGCGGGCGGCAAAGGTTTCGGGGGTCTCGCGCTGGTCCAGCGGGCCGGGGCCCAGCACATAACGCAGTCGCAGTACCGGGTTCAGAAAACGCGACCACATCGATTCCGGGCCGCCTGCGTCCTCTGGCGGCTGCTCCATGATGCCGCACAGGCCGCCGCCGATGCTGGGCACCGGATGCGCCGGGTCGAATTCGAAGCTGCGCTGCGCAGCCTCGGCATC
>CAZADK010000682.1:0-2547 GCA_964483855.1 uncultured Rhodoferax sp. | reverse complement strand
CTCGCCTGGCCGATCCTGATCGGCCAGCTGGCCACCGTGGGCATGGGCGTGGTGGACGTGGCGATGGCCGGCCATGCATCGGCGCAGGACCTCGCTGGCGTGTCGCTGGGCGTGTCGATCTGGCACCTGGCCATCATCACGCTGATGGGCATCCTGATGGCCGTCAGCCCCATCGTGTCGCAACACGTGGGTGCGCGGGCGTTCCACGAAATTCCCGGCGTCGTGCGCCAGGCCTTGTGGAAGGCGCTGGGCCTGGGTCTGATCGCGATGCTGGTGGTCAACGTCGCAGGCCAGTTGTTCAACCATCTGGCGATCGAGCAGCAGGTGCGCGACGTGGCCCGCGCATTCGTGTTTGTCATCAGTTTCGCGTTGCCGGCGTTCTGCTGCTACCGGGTGCTGTACGGCTACAGCGCCAGCATGGGCGAGACCAAGCCGATGATGCTGATCGCGCTGGTCGCGTTGCTGCTCAACATCGTCATCAATTACGCGCTGGTATTCGGCAACTGGGGTTTTCCGCGCCTGGGCGGCGTGGGATGCGCCTGGGCCACGATGTTGTGTGTGTGGTTCGATCTGGTGGCCATGGTCTGGTGGATCCGGCGCTCGCCTGTCTACCGCAAGGCGCAGCCGCTGGACACCTGGGAGCCGGTGCGGTGGCCGCAGATTCGCAACCTGCTGCGCATCGGCCTGCCGATCGGCGTGACCTATTTTGCCGAGTCCAGCGCGTTCAGCCTGATCGCGCTGCTGGTAGCCGGTTTCGGCACGACGCAGGTGGCGGCGCACCAGATTGCGCTGAACTTCTCGTCGCTGGTGTTCATGGTGCCGATGAGCCTGGGCATCGCGCTGCTGACCCGTGTTGGCCAGGCGCTGGGCGCGCAGGACATGGCGGCGGCCCGGTTCCGGGCCTGGCATGGCGTGGGGCTGGCGTTCGCGGTGGCGCTGGTGACCGCAGGGGTGATTGCGCTGTTCAACCACCGGATCGCCGGCGCCTATACCAACGACACGGCGGTGGCTGCGCTGGCCGCGCACCTGCTGGTGTTTGCCGCCTTGTTCCAATTACCCGACGCGGTGCAGGTCTCCACCAGCTGCGCGATCCGCGCCTACAAGGTGACGCGCCCGCCGATGGTGATCCACATGACGGCGTTCTGGGGCATCTGTCTGCCGCTGGGCTGCGTGCTGGGCCTGGCACCGGTGTGGTTGCCGTGGCGTCCGGTCGAGGCAATGGGCGCGCAGGGTTTCTGGATCGCGTTGGTCGTAGGATTGAGTATTGCGGCGGCCGGGCTGGTCTGGTTGCTGAACCGCCTGTCGCTACAGTGGCTGCAGGTTGCGTCAACGCCCGCGCTGGCGCCGGGTCCCCCATGACAAAGGATGCCATGTCGAAGACAGAAGGAAACACCGCACCCCGCTTCGCGGCAGTGCGAGACGCATTCGAACAGAACCTGGTCGACGGCCTGGAACACGGCGGCTCGGTCGCGGTGTGGCAGGACGGCAAGCCGGTGGTCGATCTGTGGGGTGGCACGCGCGACCTGGCCGACCGCGTGCCCTGGCAGGAGGACACGCTGGTCAACGTCTGGTCGGTCGGCAAGGGTGTCGTCGCGCTGGCGGTAGCGATGCTGGTCGATCGCGGCAAGCTCGACTACGCAGCGCCGGTGGCGCAGTATTGGCCGGCGTTCGCGGCCAACGGCAAGCAGGACATCACGGTGGACCAGGTCATGTCGCACCAGGCCGGCCTGGACGGCTTGCCAGTGCCCCTGTCGGACGCGCAGCGCCAGGCCTGGCATCCGGTGATTGCGGTTCTGGAGTCGATGAAACCCAATTGGCCGCCGGGCAGCGTGTGTGTCTACCATCCCGAGACCTACGGTTATCTGGCCGGCGAACTGGTGCGCCGGATCGACGGCCGCAGCATCGGGCGTTTCGTGGCACAGGAAATCGCCGAGCCGCTGGCCTTGTCCTTCTATTTCGGCCTGCCCGAGGCACAGGACCACCGCGCGGCGCAGCTTTCGGCCTCCGACACGGCCTACGCCTGGGTGCGCCAGGGCGCGCAGAGTGCCTATCCGCATGCCTACCGCAACCGCGTGTTTTCGGCCACCGCGCCGAACGAACGCGGCTGGCGCGCGGCCGAGATGCCGGCCGTCAATGGCCACAGCGACGCGCGTTCGCTGGGCAAGCTGTACGGTGCGCTGGCCATGGGCGGCATCGCCGACGGCCATCAGCTGATTTCGCGCCGGGCGCTGGCACGCGCCGTCGCCGAGCGGTTCAACGGCGTGGACGCGTGTTTCGGCGCACCCACGGTGTTCGGCGCAGGTTTCCGCATTGGAGCCGTCGGGTTTGGCCCGCATGTCCGCGCCGGCCATTTCGAACACACCGGTTGGGGCGGATCGGTCGCGTTCGCGGACCCGGCGCGCCAGCTGGGTTTTGCCTACGTGACCAACCGCATGCTCGATTTCGACGACGGTGTCGATCCGCGGCGTGCGCGCCTGCTCGACGCGGTCTACGCGGCCTTGGCGTAACCTGCGTCCGGCCGGCTGCGGCATCGCCGCGGCCGGGCGG
>CAZADK010000681.1:0-2553 GCA_964483855.1 uncultured Rhodoferax sp. | reverse complement strand
CGCGCATCGCGATGCGCGGCGACGGCACGCACTATGTGTCGCTGGACAAGGTGATCAAGACCATGCGCGACACCGGGCGCGACATGATGACCAAGTACAAGGAAACCAGCCGCGGCGGGTTGGCCGTGAACGTGATCGAGTGCTGAGATGGTGCGTTGGTCTGGTGCATGTGGCACGGTAGGTGGCTGCAAAGGCCCGGGAGAATCGGGCAGGGCGCTTCAGCCGCAGCGCGAGAGCGACCAGGGCGGCACCTGCCGCGAGGCGGGCCCGAGGCAAGCTGGTCGGTTTGGCGCAGAGCGCGACGACCGGATATTGGCGACCAGTCGACAAATGGACACACCGTGAACCGATTTTCCATCTTCAGCATTGCCCGCAATGCCATGTCTTATCACGAGAACTGGCAGAAGCAGTGGCGCAGCCCCGCACCCAAGCGGGAGTACGACGCGATCGTTGTCGGCGGTGGCGGGCATGGCCTGGCCACGGCGTATTACCTGGCCAAGGAACACGGCATGCGCAACATCGCCGTGGTCGAACGCGGCTGGCTGGGCGGCGGCAACACGGCGCGCAACACCACCATCGTGCGTTCCAACTATTTGTGGGATGACGCGACGCACCTGTACGAGAAGGCGTTGAAGTTGTGGGAAGGCCTGTCGCAGGACCTGAACTACAACACCATGTTCAGCCAGCGCGGGGTGATGAACGTCGGTCATTCATTGCAGGACATGCGCGACATCCACCGGCGCGTCAACGCCAACCGGCTCAACGGCGTCGATGGTGTCGTGCTCAGCCCGCAGCAGATCAAGGAGATGGTGCCGATCATGAACACCTCGCCCTCGCTGCGGTATCCGGTGATGGGCGCCTCGTTCCAGCCACGCGCCGGCGTGGCGCGCCACGATGCGATCGCCTGGGGTTTTGCGCGTGCCGCCGACGCGCTGGGCGTGGACATCATCCAGAACTGCGAAGTCATCGGCATCCGGCGTGACGGTGGCCAGGTGACCGGCATCGAGACCACCCGTGGCGTGATCGCCTCCAGGAAGATCGGCATTGTGTCGGCCGGCCACAGCACCGTGCTGGCCGACATGGCCGGCATCCGGCTGCCGCTGGAGAGCCATCCGCTGCAGGCGCTGGTGAGCGAGCCGCTCAAGCCGATCCTGCACACGGTGGTGATGTCCAACGCCATCCACGCCTACGTGAGCCAGTCCGACAAGGGCGACCTGGTCATCGGCGCGGGCATCGACAGTTATCTCGGTTACGGCCAGCGCGGCAGTTTCCCGGTCATCGAGCACACGCTGCAGGCGATCTGCGAGATGTTCCCGATCTTCCGACGGGTGCGCATGAACCGGCAATGGGGCGGCATCGTCGATGTGTCGCCCGATGCCTGCCCGATCATCTCCAAGACCGACATCAAGGGCTTGTATTTCAACTGCGGCTGGGGAACTGGCGGCTTCAAGGCGACGCCGGGCTCGGGCTGGGTCATGGCGCACACGATGGCGCAGGACCGGCCGCACGAACTCAATGCGGCGTTCGCGCTCGACCGCTTCTACACCGGCCACCTGATCGACGAACACGGCGCTGCCGGTGTCGCGCATTGATGGCGCTCGGCGCCCCCATGGATTGACAAGACGATGCTGCTAATCACATGCCCCTGGTGCGGCCCCCGCGCCGAAAGCGAGTTCAGCTGTGGTGGCGAGGCGCACATCGCGCGCCCGCTCGACACCGACGCGCTGGACGACCAACAGTGGGGCGACTACCTGTTCATGCGCAAGAACCCCAAGGGACAACATTTCGAGCAATGGCACCACAGCCAGGGTTGCCGGCGCTGGTTCAACGCGGAACGTGACACCGTGACCTACCGTTTCAAGCAGTTCTACAAGCCGGGCGAACGGCCGCAGGGTGTTGCGCCCGCCGCTGCTGTCAAAGAGGTCACCGCCGAAATGGTGGGGACGCCAGCGGCGTCTGCGGCACCAGCCGACGCAGCCGGGCCCGTGGATGCGCAGGAGAGCCAGGCATGAGCGGTTCCCGTATCGAGAAGGCCGGCATCCGGCTCGACCGCAAACGCACGGTCAACTTTCGCTTCAACGGCCGCAGTTACCAGGGTTTCGCCGGCGATACGTTGGCGTCGGCGGTACTGGCCGCCGGTGACACGGTGTTGTCCCGGTCCTGGAAATACCATCGCCCGCGCGCGATCCTGACCTGTGGTGTCGAGGAACCGGCGGCGCTGGTGCAACTGGAATTGGGCGCCGCGACGATCCCAAACGCCAAGATGCCAGAGGTCGAACTGTACGAGGGCCTTCAGTCGGAAAGCGCCTTGCCCTGGCCCAGCCCGGCCAAACATCTGCTGAGCATCAACCGCTGGTTCACGCCGCTGTTTCCGGCTGGCTTCTATTACAAGACTTTCATGTGGCCGGCCAAGGCCTGGATGTGGTACGAGCGATTCATCCGCAAGGCCGGTGGCCTGGGCGCGGCGCCGACCGAAGAGGACGAGTCCCTGTATGTGCAGCAAAACATCCACTGCGATGTGCTGGTCGTCGGCGCTGGCGTCGCGCCCAGGCC
>CAZADK010000680.1:0-2561 GCA_964483855.1 uncultured Rhodoferax sp. | reverse complement strand
GTCGACGGCCACCTCGAATCGCCCCAGGAGTTCCACATCCAGCCGTGACGGCGAATCGCCAGCGGCGTCGGATCGAAGCGATGAGCCCTTCATACCCACAAGTCTGAACCTCTTGCTCCCCATCTGCAAGTGGCCGCGGAACCAGGAACGGATCAGGAACGGCAGCTGGCCATGATGACCACAGCGGGTCTATTCCGGCCCGCGGCAAACCCAGGAGATGACCATGAACAGCCGCCAACTGTACTTTCCGCTACCCGGCGTCGAACCCGCCGTACTGATGATGCCCCAGGTCATGTCGCCAGAGACGCTGCAGCAACTCGCAAACGCACTTTCCAACACCCTGGACGCGTTGCGGCATGAAGTACGCAACGACGCGACCGACCCGGGCCAGATCGAATACGCATCCTGGCTGCGCTCCGGCGCCGCTACCCCGCACTGAGTCGAGCCGCCCGGCACTCCAATTTCCCTCACCTTCAAACCTGTCTGGAGAAAAACCATGAGCGATACCACCACCTTGTACGACCGTCTCGGCCGTCGCGACGGCATCAGCCGCATCACCCGCGCGCTGATCAAGAACCACCTGGCCAATCCACTGGTCAGCAACCGCTACAGCCAGATCGAGGACATGGACCGGGTCGAGCACAACGTGATCGACTTCTTCTGTGCCGGCGCCGGCGGGCCGGAAAGTTATACCGGACGGGACATGCTCAGCACCCACCGCGGCATGAACATCAACGAGCAGGAGTTCGTCGCCGTGATCGACGACGCGATGGCGGCGATGGAGACCTGCGAAGTCGCCGCCGCGGTCCGGGGTGAGGTACTGGCCATCCTGTGGTCGCTCAAACCCGAGGTGATACGGGTCTGAGGTTCACGGCGAGCGCAACATCCGCCCCGGCACCAGGCCGCGCTTGCCGTTGTCCAGACTCACGTCGTACGCCAGTTCCGAGCCGTCGCGGCCCTTGACCTGGCGCACGGCGTTGATCTTGCCGCGTATCCACTGGCTGCCATAACGGGCCATGACCACCTGGCCCACCGCATAGTCTGCCTTGCGTGGCGCAGCCGGGGTCGGCGGCGCGCTGCGGCCAGCCGCTGCCGCTGCGCCCGTGGCCGGAGGTCGAACCTGGCCGACGCGTTTGCCGGCCGACGGGCACAACACCTCCCATTGCTGCGCGATACCCAGGCCACCACTGGCGTTGTCGCGACCGACGATCTTGCCCTGGGCATCGCGCCACCGGCTGCGTCCGCCGCCGATGTCGCTGTTGTCCCAGGCCCCGGCAAGCCGGTAGGTGTTGCCATCGACCGGCGTGATGCGTCCGGCACTGCAATCGGCGCTGGCGCTATAGACCTTCTTCAGGTCATGGTCCAGCAGGCCCTGCTTGACGCAGCCGGCGTCGCCCGGCTGCCAGTTGGTGCACCAACCTTCGATCTCGGCGCGGGTGATGCGGGCCTGCGCCACCGCGTTCGCGGTGTCGTGGCCGGTGAGGGAAAAAATGGTCGGGTTGACGCATTTGCTGCAGATCGCCAGCCACTCGGCCGACGCGCCAGCACTGGTACTGGCGCACCACAGCAGCACAAGGGTAAACAGGTTTCGCAGCAAGGATGACGCAGGAAAAGCGGCGCATTGAAAACGTTGCGGCATGACAGATCCTCCTCGGTCGTCATCCGGATTTTGCTGCAACTCGCTGACAAATGCACCTGTTGCGGATCGCGGCGCCCGGCGACAGCGCCGGCTCCGCAACCAGACTCCGTCAGGCGGACTCCTGCCGCGCGCGCTGCGCAAACTCGAACGCCTCGTGCACGCTCGGAAACACCTTGCCCTCGATGCGCTGGCCCAGCGCGGTATCGTGCAGCCGGTCCATCACCGGCCCCTTGACCTCGGCCAGCATGAATGTGATGCCGCGCGCGGCCAGGCTGCGTTCGAGTTCGGTCAGCACCTCCAGGGCGGTGGTGTCGATCTGGTTCACTGCGCTACAGATCAACAGTACCTGGCGCAGCTCCGGATCGAGCTGCAACTGCGCGGCGATGCGGTCCTCGACCACGATGGCATTGGCAAAGAACAGGCTTTCATCGACGCGCAGGGCGAGCAGGCCGGGCACGGTTTCAACCTGGTGGCGCAACACGTTGCGGAAATGTTCAGTGCCCGCAACGCGCCCGACCACTGCCATGTGCGGACGGCTGCTGCGCCACACCAATGCCCCCAGCGACAAGGCCACGCCGGCCAGGATGCCGGCCTCCACGCCCAGCAACACGACGCCCAGCGCCGTTCCGACCAGCGACAAGGCGTCTGCCCGGTCATAACGCCAGGCCCGGCGCAGGGTGTCCAGGTCCACCAGGCTGGTGACCGCCACGATGATGGTGGCCGCCAGCACCGCGTGCGGCAGATAGAAGAACAGGCCGGCCAACGCGGCAATCACCAGCGCCATCAAGGCGGCGGACACCACGCCCGCCAGCGGCGTGTGCGCCCCGGCAGCGAAATTGACGACCGAACGCGCAAATCCGCCGGTGACCGGATACCCGCCCGAGACGGCACTGGCGAGGTTGGCGGCGCCCAGGCCCAGCAG
>CAZADK010000679.1:0-2561 GCA_964483855.1 uncultured Rhodoferax sp. | reverse complement strand
AGCGCGCTGGGTATCGATTCGGCGCTGCTGGCGCTGGTTGAAATGGACTGGGTGGCCCGGCTGGACGACGATGCCAGCGAAGACGGTCCGCGTTACGTATTGCTCGTCGATCCGCGGGCAACGCCGCTCGAGCCGCTGGTGCAGTCGCTGCTGCTGCGCCACAACTCCAGCACCGACGCCCTCTGGGATCGCGCGCAGTTCGCGCAGGCAAAATTGATCGAGGTGTTGTAGCCGCCCCAGGGCTGCCCGGGGCGCTCAAGGTCAGCTATCGCCGCCACAAGGCGTGCACGGGTGAGTGCTGCGGCCGTTGTTTTCCGGCTCAGTCGGGCGCGCGTGTTGTGCTGATGGAGTTGTGCGGCGCTGCGCGCAGCAGCGTGCCCAGCGGCTCCGGCGTGTGCCACAGGAAACCCTGGCCGTAATCCACCCCGAAGCTGCGCAACATGGCTGCCACCGCCTCGGACTCGATACCCTCGGCCACTGTCCGCTTGTCGGTGGCCTGCGCCACGTCGCAGATCGCGCGCACTGCGGCCTGGTCGTAGGAGTCGCGCTCGAGCTGGCGCATGAACTGCCCGTCGATCTTGAGAACGTCGACTGGCAGGCTCTTGAGGTAGGCGAAAGAGGACATGCCGCTGCCGAAGTCGTCCAGCGCCACGCGTGTACCCAAGGTGCGCAGCCGCTCGAAGAAAACGATCGATTGCTGCAGATGGGTGATGGCGGAGGTTTCCGTCACCTCGAAGCACAGGATGCGGCGATCGAAAGCAGCTGTGTGCATGCGCGCGTACAGCGCCCTTGGCATTGTGCACACCGATCGCACCATCGATGGTCAGAATCACCGGTTGTGTCGGCACCGGCAGTGGTTTCGGTTGCGCGAGCACAACGAACGCGCACAGGCTCGATCCGATCAGGATCGGCAACGCCAGGCGTTTCGTATTCATGGTCATGGCCAGATTCGGCTTCGGGATGGGTGTGCGCCCCGATCCCGCCCGGCTACTGGCTCGGCGCCCGTGCGGGAGGGTTCGGGGCGGCCCACGGATGCACACAAGGCCCTGGCCTCTTCAAGCAATTCCAGGTTGGTCGGCGTGCGCCGGGGATCGCAGTGTTCTTCGATGATGGCGCCCTCGATGATGACCGGACCCGCACCCATGGTGTCCCCATGCAAAAAATGTGTGCCAGATGTTAGCCGACGCAGGACGGTGCGACTGCTCCCGTCATAAACTGCAGGCTTCATCCAGAACAGGAGACACGATGTCAGCCGATCAACCCGACCCGCATGAACTCGCGCGCTTGGTGCGCCGCGTCGACGACCGCCAGCAATTGGCCGAACTGTTGTCCCGATATGGCATGGCCGTCGATGACCGCGATTTCGACACCATCGGCAAACTGTTTGCGAGCGACGGTGCTTTTTGCGGCATCAAGGGGCGGCAAGCGGTCGTCGATTTCTATCGCGAGCGGCTCTCGGCCTATACGACCAGTTCACACTACGCCCATACGTGGCATTTCGATTTCGAGTCGGACGATCACGCCCGCGGCGCGGTCAATGGCCATGCCGAGTTGTGCATCGACGGCAAGGCCATACGTATTGCGCTGCGCTACCTCGACCGGTATGTGCGGACATCGACCGGCTGGGTGTTGCAGCAGCGCGATGTCAAGTTCCGCTACGTATTGCCGTTCGACGAGGTTGCCGATGGGCTGGCCGAACCGATGCGCGTGCGCTGGCCGGGAACCGCGCCGCAGTTGGCCGACCTGCCGGATCGGTTGCAGACCTACATCGACAGCCGCCCGGCGCCGGCGCCCGCAGTGGCTGCCGCCCGGCATTGAACTTCCAATCACCTGCGACAGGAGAAAAAATATGCCGCGGCTGCGATCCTTGCCCCTGCACGCGTTCGACCCCGAACTGCGTGCCATGCTCGGTGCCGACCACAAGAGCGAACGCGAGATGCGTCCGACCAGTGTGCGGGCGCACCATCCGCCATTGGCCAAGGCCTATGTGCGTTTCACCGCTGCCTTCAAGCAACATGCGGTGTTGTCCGAACGGCTGCGCGAGCTGGTGCGGCTGCGGATCGCATTCCACAACCAGTGCCGCAGCTGCATGGCGATGCGGTATGCCGACGCGGTCGCTGACGGCGTATCGGAGGAACTGGTGTGTTCGCTCGAGAAGCCCGAGGAAGCCAGCGACCTGACCCAGTCCGAACGCGTGGCGCTGCGTTACGCCGACCTGATGGCGAACAACCATCTGGCGATCGGCGACGCCCTGTATGCCGAGCTTGCGCAGCACTTCACGGAGAAGGAAGTCGTCGAACTGGGAACCTGGTGCGCCATCTGTGTCGGTTTCGGCCGTCTCTCCGCAACCTGGAACATGGTCGAGGATCTCCCCGAGCGCTTCCAGTCGGCAGACGATGCGCCGGTGACACCCTGGGGGCCGGACGCCTGGGTGACGCAGTCGCCAGCAAAGATGACGGCATGAGCGCCGCCGGGCCGCTCCCAAGGCGCTCGCACCGCAGCCCGAAGGGCGGAGGTACACAAGTAGGCGCCGCCGGGCCGCTCCCAAGGCGCTCGCACCG
>CAZADK010000678.1:0-2563 GCA_964483855.1 uncultured Rhodoferax sp. | reverse complement strand
GCGTCATTTCCGCCCCCAGGGGTCAAGCAAAGTGGCAAAGCCACATTTGCTTGAGTCACAGAGCTCTCACACTCAGGTCGCCAGGACGGGACGGCCGCGCGGCGGGCGTAGGTGGGCAATACCCTTTTGCTCGACGAATCGGGAGGCCACATCCCACAGGTGGTCGCCAAAATAGAACGGCTCGAACGGCTGGGTGCCAGCCAGCGGTAGCGGGGCAATGACGGCGTCGGGCCGCGCCTCGTAGAAGAACGGGATCGAATAACGCTCCCGGCCGGTACCCAGCACCCGGTGCCGGGTGGCGCGAATCAGGCCGCCAGTCCATAGTTCGAGCACCTTGCCGAAGTTGACGGCCAGCGCATGCTCCTGCGGCGGCACGTCGAGCCAGGTTCCGTCCAGATGCTGGGCCTGCAGACCCGCCACGCCGTCCTGGGCCAGCAGGGTCATGAAACCGGTATCCACATGGGCGCGGGCCAACGTATAACGACGACTGCCTTGCGCCTGCACCCAGACCTCGTTCGGGTCGGCACCAGCCAGTGACGATGCGGGCCGCACCGGGTAATGCAGCAGGCGCAGCGTCGAAATGCCACCTTCGAACGCGGGATCGAACGTATCGGGTGCCAGCCCCAGGCCACGCGCGATGGACTGCATCAACACCTTCGACAACCGGTCCATCGCCAGGTAGTAATCCTGCACGGCCTGCCGCCAGCCCGGCAAGGCATCCTCGTGCGGCAGTGGCGTCGCCTCGCGCAGCGGATCCGACGGATCGATCACCGAGGGCCCGAACGCGACGTCCGGTCCCAGGTCGATGCCTTCCTTGTAAGTGGCCACGCCGTCCTGCAGCGGAAACCAGCCCCGATAAACATTCGGACGCGACGGGTCGAAATTCCAGCGCCACAAAAGGCGGATCGCCGACTCCGGCAACGTGAACAACGCCAGCAGGCGGCGCCGCTGCTGCGCACCCTGCAGCGCCCATGGCGGCAAGCCGGTGATGACCATCATGCCCTGCTCCCGGGCCGCTGCCTGCACCAAACCGTCGACGCGTGTGCGTGCATCGGCATCGGGACCAAACAAGGCGGAAACATCGATGCGGGGGATCTGGTAGTTCTGCATGGTATTGGCGATTCCTCCCTGCTATTTTCCCGCTGCCGCCTTGATCAGTCGAACGCCCAGGCCGATACCGCCGTTGGACCCACCGCACCGCTCCACAATTTGCGACCGGGCGCATCGCCGCCAGCGCCGGAGGCGACCATCAGCGGCAACAGATGTTCTTCGCGCGGATGTGAAATACGCCCCGAGGGCGCGCGAGACCATTGGGCGAGCCAGGTCCGCCGGTGATCGGCCTCGCCGGCCAATGCGCCGTCGAGCCAGCGGTCAAACTCGCTCGCGGCCGCGGCATTGTCCATCTGGCGCAGGTTGTGGTAACTCATGCCGCTGCCCATGATCAGGACACCGGCGTGTCGCAGCGACCGCAAGGCCTCGCCGATCGCATGGTGTTCCCGCGGATCAAGGCCCAGCTTGAGCGACATGGCCAACACCGGAATGTCGGCATCCGGGAACATCTGCTTGAGCGGGATGAAAACACCATGGTCCCAGCCGTGCTCCGGGTCCACCGCGGCCTGGTGGCCGGCGCGGCGCAACAGGCCAGCCGCTTCTTGCGCCAGCTCTGGCGCGCCGGGCGCGGCATAGGTCAGCGAATAGGTCTCTGGCGGGAAACCGTGATAGTCGTAGATCAGCTCAGGATGCTTGCCACCGCAAAACGTTGTCACGGCAGTTTCCCAGTGGGCGGTCGCGACCAGAATAGCTTTCGGCCGGGACGGCAGCTGCTCTGGAAAGGTCGCCAGAAATCGGCCCATGGGACGGAAAAGGTCGGCCATGCCGCCAGACATGAAAAAAGCCGGGCCGCCGCCGTGGGGCAAGTAGACGGACGGCAGGGTCGAATGGTCTTGCATGCACCCGATCGTACGATGGTTCCGGCAGACTCCACCGTCAAGCGGCGCCTGCTCTGGTGTGACGTCATTGGCGGATCAGATATCGCCGCGCCCAGTCGCGTCACCTGGGATTGCTGGCCATAAGCCAGTGGTTAGTGGCCAGTGGTTAGTGGCTTGGCAGCTGCATCGTCAGCCGATGCTGCGTTCGCCGAAACCCGCCTGCCCGTCTCGGATCCAGTTCCAGTTGGTGGAGCCGTGGTAACCCGAGCGGGAGTGGCCCGGCCAGCGTACACGCGAGCGCGAGGGGTCTGCGGCAACCTGCGACATCGAGGGCTGAAAAACCGGCTCGCTCTGCTCAGCCGAAGCCGAAGCCGAAGCCGATGGTGCAGCCGGCGGGGTCAGGTCGATATCGACCGCCGGCCCCCGGTGCAAGGGCAAGCTGACATCCACCTGGGAGGTCGTGATGCTGCGCGGCGTTTGTGTGGCTGAGGTCATGGTGTGTGTGTACTTTCGGGTGAGGCTCGTGTTGCTCCCATGGTGCCGCAACAGCGGCAGATCAGGAATCAGCGCGAGCCCGGACCCGGCGTCAGCCGGGTCCTACACAAGCCCTCCGGCGTCAGCCGGGTCCTACACAA
>CAZADK010000677.1:0-2564 GCA_964483855.1 uncultured Rhodoferax sp. | reverse complement strand
CAAAACCTCGGGCAACGTGCAGAAAGTGCTGTTCTACCTTGAGGAAACCGCCACCCCTTACGAGCGCGAGGACTACGGCCGGCAGTTCAACAATACGCAAACACCGGCGTACCTGAAGCTCAATCCGAATGCCAAGGTGCCAACCCTGATTGATGGCGATCTGGCCATCTGGGAATCCAATACGATCCTGCGTTACCTGGCCACCAAGGC
Organism: uncultured Rhodoferax sp.; assembly: GCA_964483855.1. GTDB lineage: Bacteria > Pseudomonadota > Gammaproteobacteria > Burkholderiales > Burkholderiaceae_C > CAISIP01. The sequence continues at coordinate 2,354 of CAZADK010000677.1, read as the reverse complement.
CGGCAGCCCGCTGTATCCGACCGACGCCGCGGCGCGCTCCCATGTCGAGCGCTGGATGGACTGGCAGCTTGGCAACCTCAACAGTCCCTACCTGTACATGTTCCGCGAAAGCAAGCTGGCACCCGAACAGCGCAGCAGCGACTTCGCCGCGCAGGCCAAGGCCTTGGGCGCCGAGCTTTCCATTCTTGACCAGCGCCTGGCACACAGTGCATGGCTGGGCGGATCCGACATCTCCATTGCCGACATGTGTTTGAGCCCGATCGTCGCGCGGTGCCTGCGCTTCGGCATCGAGCTGCCGGCATTGGAAAACCTGAAGCGCTGGGACGCGACCATCGGTGCGCGCGCAGCCTTCAAGCGCGCCACTGCGGCGTGAACCCGACAGCCGACGCTGCGGTGAACAGAACCGCCACGCGACAGCTTGGCCGCTTGTCGAACGGCCGCCTGCGCATTGGCGGCTTGCTGGGGCTCGGCTTGTGCGCACTAATCGCAGGTGGCCACGCCATGGCCCAGAGCTGGCCGGCGAAGACGGTGCGCCTGGTTGTGCCCTACCCGCCCGGGGGCGGCAATGACCTTCTGGCGCGCTGGATCGCACCGGTCCTGGCCGAGCGCTGGGCGCAGGCGGTGGTGGTCGATAACCGGCCCGGCGCGGCTGGCAACCTCGGTGCCGCCGAGGTGGCACGCGCCGTAGCCGACGGCCACACCCTGCTGATGGCGACCAGCACGATTGCGATGACTCCAGGCCTGGGTCAGAAAGTTGCCTATGATCTTGATCGCGATCTTGTCGCCACCGCGCCGGTGGCGCGCACGGCCATGGTCATCGCAGTCAATCCTGATGTTCCGGCCAAGACCTTTCGCGAATTGCTGGCGTTAGCGCGTGCGCAGCCCGGCAAGCTTGCCTATTCGACCTGCGGCAACGCCAGCCCGATGCATCTGGCCGGCGAACTGCTCAAGCTGAGCGCGTCCATCGACCTGCTGCACGTACCTTACAAAGGTTGCGCCCCGGCCTTGGTCGACGTTCTCGGCGGGCAGCTGGCGATCGCCTTCAACACCATCTCCAACACAGCGGCCCATGAACGCGCCGGCAAGTTGCGCATCCTTGCGGTCGCCTCCGCTCAGCGGCTGGCAGACTTTCCCGCCATTCCGACCGTGGCCGAAGAAGGCATCAACGGTTACGAAGCAGGTATCTGGTTCGGACTTTTCGCGCCGTCGCAAACCCCGCCAGCGGTGGTCGATGCGATAAGTGCCGCCGTCAATCAGGCGCTGGCCACCGCGGCCGTGCGCGAAAAGATGCGCACGCAGTTCTATGAGCCATGGTCGGGCGATTCCAGCGGCTTCCAGAAATTCGTGAAGGATGAGACAACGAAATGGACCCGCACCATTCGCGCCGCAAATATCAAGGCGGATTGAGCTTTGCTTCAAGTTGAATTTTTTCGGAGAGTAAACACCATGCATTCATCCCGCATCCGCCACGCGCTCCTGGCCGCCGGCCTGGCCGTCGCCCTGACCACCGGCACGACCGTATCGGCGCAAACGCAGACCATGAAGATGGCAAGCGCCACCATCAACGACGTTCAGCACGAATGGCTGAAACGTTTCGAGACCGAGCTCAAGACCCGGGTGGGCGACAAGATCAAGGTCGAGATCTACCCGGCCAGTCAGTTGGGCGCGATTCCGCGCATGGTCGAGGGGGTACTGCTGGGCTCCATCGAGTCCTTCGTCACGCCGACCTCATTCCTGGTCGGCACCGAAGCGCGCTACCAGGTGTTCGATGCGATCGGCGTGTTCCAGTCGCCCGAACATCTCGGGCGTGTGCTGGCTGATCCGGCTTGGCGCAAACGCGCACTGGGCCTGGGGGAATCCAAAGGCGTCAAAGGCATCGGCATTTTCTATAACAGCCCGGTGATCGTGGTGTCGAAAAAGCCGATCCAGTCGGTAGCCGATTTCAAGGGCCAGAAGATCCGCGTTTTCGCCACGCCGCTGCAGATCGAACCGATGAAGAGCCTGGGCGCCCTGCCGGTGCCGATGGCCTTGAACGAAGTCATGCCGGCCCTGCAAAGCGGCAATATCGACGGCCTCCTGGCCGGGATTCCAGTGCTCACCGCGATGAAGTTCTATGACGCCGCCAAGGCCGTCACCGAAATCCATCCCGGCATCGTGGTGTCGACCGTGGTGGTCAACAAGAAGTGGTTCGACGCCTTGCCGGCCGACCTGCAACGCGCGGTCGAGGAGGCCGGCGTCGCGGTCGACAAAGGCTCATTCCAGGTGGCTGCGGCGATTATCGAGCGCGCCAACAAGGGCTGGGTGGACAATGGCGGCAGGCTGCTGAAACTGCCGGCGGCCGAGCAGGCCAGGAT
>CAZADK010000676.1:0-2565 GCA_964483855.1 uncultured Rhodoferax sp. | reverse complement strand
TTTCGCCCAGTTCCAGCTCGAGGGCTGGCGCGACTGCGGCGCCGACGTGGTCGCCCTGTGCGACACCGACCTGGATCGCGCCACGGCACTGGGGCAGCGTTTCGGTGTGTCGCAGCATTACCGCGATGCCGTGGCCATGCTGGAGGTGGTCCAGCCCACCGTGCTCGACGTGGTATTGCCGCCGGCAGCGCAGGCTGCGGTGGTGCAGCAAGCGCTGGCGCGGGGTATCGCGACGATCTGCCAGAAACCTTTCGGTACCGACCTGGCCCAGGCCCATGCGATGGCGGCGCTGGCGCAGGCGGCGGGAGTGACGCTGGCGGTGCACGAGAATTTCCGCTTTACTCCCTGGTTCCGGGAATGCCGGCGTCTGATCGACGCCGGTTTCTTCGGCCGGCTGCACGGTATCAGCTTTAGGCTGCGTCCCGGCGACGGCCAGGGGCCGCGCGCCTATCTGGACCGCCAGCCGTATTTCCAGACCATGCCGCAGTTGCTGGTGCGCGAGACCGCGGTGCACTTCATCGACTGCTTCCGTTACCTGATGGGCGAAGTGGTCGCCGTCACGGCGCGCTTGCGCCGGTTGAATCCGGCGATTGCCGCCGAAGATGCCGCACTGATTTTGTTCGAGTTCGACGACGCGCGCAGTGGTCTGTTCGATGGCAATCGCCTGAACGACCATGCAGCGGCCAACCCGCGCCTGACCATGGGCGAGATGTGGCTCGAAGGCGAACGCGGCGTGCTGCGCCTGGACGGCGACGCCAGTCTGTGGTGGAAGCCGCACCATGGCGCCGAATCCGAACATCGGTATGAGCACGATGCGCCTGGCGCCTTCGGCGGTGCCTGCACCGCCTTGCAGGCCCATGTGCTGGCCCATCTGCAAAACGACACACCGCTGGAGAATGCCGCCCACCACTACCTGGCCAACCTGCATGTGCAGGCCGCCATTTATCACTCCCACCACACCGGGCGCCGGGTCACGATGGCGCAGTTCGATCCTCACCAGCACCGGGATTCCCGGCTCGTATTCAACCCCTGAAGGAAACACCATGATGATGCAACGCTTCACACTCACCGCCACCGCTGTCGCCGCCCTGGCCATCGGCCTGCCCGCACTCGCCCAGACCACCCTCAAGTTCAGCCACACCGACCAGCAGGCTGGCGCACGCCAGGCCGCGGCGCAGGTCTTTGCCAAGAAGGTCGAGGAACTGACCCAGGGCCGCTACAAGGTGCAGGTGTTCTGCTGCAGCCAGCTGGGCAACGACCCGAAGAACATCGAGCAACTGGCGCTGGGCGGCATCGATTTCACGGTGTCGGGCACGGGCTCGTACGCGCCCCACGTGCCGACGCTGAACCTCACCGCCCTGCCCTACCTGGTCGAGAACTACCAGCAGGGCTGGAAACTGTACGACGAGAGCAAGTGGCTCAAGGACCAGTTCGCCAAGGCACCGGAGAAAGGTTTTCGCTTTCTGGCTACCTGGGAAGCCGGCTTTCGCAGCATGACGACCAAGGAGCCGCTGAATTCGCCCGACGACGCCAAGGGTCGCAAACTGCGCACCTTCCCCAACGAGATGATGCGCTGGACGCTGGAGGCGATGGGTTTCAACATCCAGATCATGCCGTTGCCCGAGGTCTACCTGGCGATCCAGCAAGGTGCGGTCAGTGGCCAGGAGAATCCGATCGACACCATCTACTCGAACAAGTTCTACGAGGTGGCACCGAACGTGACGCTGACCAACCACGTCTACAGCCCGATCCCGCTGACGATCTCCGAGAAGACCTGGCAGAAACTCTCGCCGGCCGACCAGAAGGCGGTGACCGAGGCAGCCCTGGTCGCTGCGAAGTTCAGCCGCGAGATGATCGCCGGCAACGACGCCAATCAGCTCAAGGAAATGGCATCCAAGGGCGCCAAGATCAACGAGAAACCGAACCTCGCGGCGTTCCGCACCGCAGTGCAGCCGGTCTACGCCAAGGCTCGAGAGAAATACGGCGCCGACGTCGATACGTTCCTGAAAGACGCGGAGATGGTGCGCAAGAGCGCCAAGTAGGCCCCGGCCGTGCAAGAGCGATTCCCCCTGCTCACACCGGTGGCGGCCGCGCCGCTGGCGGTGCGCGTGCTCGGCCGCATCGTCGACTGGACGGTGATCACCATCGGCGCCGTCATGGCGACGATGGTGTTCGTCAACGTCAGCCTGCACCTGGTCGACAAGGACCTGGCCTGGGTCACCGAGTTCGGGGAGTTGCTGATGGTCTGGGTCACCTTCCTGGGCGGCGCCTGCGCGGCCCAGCGCGGCGCCCACATGACCATCACCGAGTTCATCGACAAGCTCGAGCCGCCCGCGCGTCGCTGGGCCGATGCGGTGGTGCAGTTCGCCTGCCTGGCGATGCTGCTGATCCTGGTGCGTTATGGCTGGTCGCTGGTGGATGGCAACTGGGGCAACCAGTTGACGGTATTGCAGTGGCCGATGGCGATCCAGTACATGGGCATGGCGGTGGGTTGTTCACTGATGAGCTTCTTCGTGGCCTTCGACGTCTGGCAGATCCTGCGCGGCGTGCCACGCGAACAACGTT
>CAZADK010000675.1:0-2571 GCA_964483855.1 uncultured Rhodoferax sp. | reverse complement strand
GAGTCGGACAGGACAAAGGGCCGTGGCCTCTGGCCGAGGCACGACCGGCGAACGCAGTGAGCGTGGGGGCAGTCTCATGTCAGAACTGCGCCTTCTTGACGCCCAGGCTGTAACGCGCCTCGATACGCGACAGGACCAGGATCGACACGGTGGTCAGCGCCAGGTAGATCATGGCAACCAACATATAGAAAGTGAATGGCGAGCGGGTGGTGGCCGACGCCAGGCCGGCGCGGTGCAGCATGTCGTCGAGCCCGATGATGGACACCAGCGCCGATGCCTTGATCATGATCAGCCAGTTGTTGGCAAACCCCGGTATTGCATGGCGAACCATCTGCGGCAGCACGATACGCCGCATCACCTGGGTGCGTGTCATGGCGTAGGCCAGACCCGCCTCGGTCTGGCCCCGGGGGACTGCCAGTATGGCGCCGCGGAAGGTCTCGGTCAGATAGGCACCGAAGATGAAGCCAATCGTGATCACGCCGGCCGCGAACGGAGGGATGTCGATATAACCCCAGCCGAAGCGTTCCGCCAGATGGTTGATGCCGATCTGGCCGCCATAGAAGATGAGCAGCATCAGCACCAGTTCCGGCATGCCGCGGATCAGCGTCGTGTAGACCTCGGCGCCCCATCGGGCCGGCCGCGAGCCGGACAATTTGGCGCTGGCACCAGCCAGGCCGAACGCGCAGGCGATGGCCAGGGACAACGCCGACACTTGCAGCGTCAGCACCAGCCCTTCGAGGATCGCGGGAAGGTAACCGTGGAACACGGGATGGCGTGGTGGGGTCAGCCGATGCGTGTCACGCGCGCCGCGGCAGCGGCGCGCTGCGAACGGGCAAAGGTCATTCGCCGCGGATGTTGACGTCGAAGTACTTGTCGTTGATCGACTTGTAGACACCGTTGGCCGTAATAGCCTTGAGCGCCGCGTTGACCTTGGTGCGCAACTCGTCGTCGCCCTTGCGCATCGCCATGCCGACTCCGCCGCCCTGGGCTGCGCCGCCCAGGGTTACCGGCGCTCCGAGCCGGCTGTAGTCCTTGCCCTGGGGCGACTTGAGGAACGCAGCCGTGGCCGCCAGCGAGGAGCCGAAGCCGATGTCGCCACGTCCGGCTGCCAGTTCCATCGTCACTTCGGCCTCCTTGGCGACTTGCAGCACTTCGCTGTCCTTGTATTGCTCCAGCACGAAACGCGCGCGCGGCGTGTTGCGGGTGACGATGATCTTCTTGCCCTTGAGCGCTGCCGGATTGACCTCCTTGAGGCTGCCGGCCTTGCCGATCCAGGTCGAGGGGATGTCGTAATAGGAGTCACTGAAGTCGGCCGATTTCTTGCGTTCCTCGGTGATCGACATCGACGCCACGATCATGTCGAACTTCTTGGCGTTGAGTGCGGGCATCATGCCGTCCCACTCCTGCGACACCATCGTGCAATCAGCCTTGATCTGGGCGCAAATCGAATTCGCGATATCGATGTCGAAACCGGAGAACTTGCCATCCGGGCTCATCTGCGAAAACGGCAGGTAGTTGGCTTCGACGCCGATGCGTATCTTGGCCCAGCCGGGTGCTTGTGCATGGGCAGATGTGGACAGGGCCAGGACCGTCATCAACACCGAGACGGCCGTGAATTTGCGGATCATGTGGGGGCTCCTTGAAGCGACGTGACAGAAAAAAAAGATGACGGGAGCGATTGTGTACGTATTTTTTCATAAATGCAATGTATGAAAATATCGGTACAAACCCGCATGGGCATCTGCCATCTTGGCGTACAGTCGATGGGCCCGACCCGCCATCCAGCCTGCGACGACATGCAACGCCTTCCCAAGTCCCCTCCCGCATCTCGTCCTGCAACTGCCACTGCAACAGTCGATTCGAACTTCGCCCGGTCGTCGCTGGGGCAAGCGCTGCGCCAGGTCTTGTTGGAGGCGCGGGGCTCGAACGCCGCCATCGCCGACTTTCTGCTGCGCAATCCGGTGCGCGCGACCGCCTGGGGCATCGAAGAACTGGCCGGACAAACCGGCACATCGACAGCCACGCTCAGCCGGTTTGCGCGCACCTTGGGTTTTGTGGGGTTTGCCGCCTTGCGTGCCGGCATGGCCGATGCGTTGCAGGCCACCATGCCGCCGGTGTACCAGCCGGTCGAAAAGCTCAAGCATGCGCTCAAGCGCACCGAGTCTGCGGCATCACCGGATCATCCGGTCATAGTCGAAAGCCTCAAGTCCAGCCTGGCAAACATGCGTTTCGCCGCCGCTGGTCTGGAACCACGCCATCTGGTGGCCATCGCGCAAAAAATCCTGCAAGCACAGACGGTCTACACCCTGGGCTTCGGGCTCAGCGCACATCTGGCGGCCATGTTGTCGCTGTACCTGCAGCCGTTTTGCCGGCAGGTCATCAACGTGGTCGAGTTCGGCGGCACCGAAGTGGCGGCCGGGCGGTTGATGAATATCTCGCAGCAAGATCTGCTGATCGCCATCTCCTTCCCCCGTTATGCCAATGACGCCGTGATGTTGTGCCGTTACGCGCGCGATCGCGGCGCGCAGGTGATCGTGATCACCGATTCGATGGCATCGCCGCTGGTACCGG
>CAZADK010000674.1:0-2572 GCA_964483855.1 uncultured Rhodoferax sp. | reverse complement strand
CAGTTCGTTGCGGGCACGGCCCATCATCGGCTGCGTCGCCAGCAACCGGAACTGCGCATCGAATGGATCCACCCAGCGATCGGCGGCGGCAGGATTGTCGTCGGCGATGTAATCCCGGATTTTCAGGGGATCGGTCTCTGCAAGGGGCCGCCGCGTTACATGCGGCATTCAAGCAACCGTCAACCAGCAGAGCAGGATTGATAGCGATGACCCGCCGGCGCCCATCTTCCTCCATCCGGGCCCGACCGCGCTCAGCTAGGATGGCCAGCGCCGCGCGCAGCTCACGGCTGACCCGGACGCAGTTCGGACCGTACTGGTAGGTCCGCTTCGTCGGTACGCGATCGGTGGCAGTGGCCCGCGCTTCGTCGCGCAGCCATGCATCGAGCCGGATCGCTGAGGCGAGTGATGGCGGCGTGTGCATGTCGGCGAGCAGGCGCCGGGCTGTGGGGCTACTCATGGCGTGCCCATGTCATGGGAAGCTCTGCTCAGACAGCAAACTGGCTCAGCCAAAGGTGCAACGCGACATGGCGTCTCACGCATCGGGACGCCTTTCAAAAAAGAAGCACTCAGGCAGGATGGCCGGGGCGATGGTGTCGACGTCTTGAACCGACACGCCGCAGGCGAAAAAGCCGTGGCGCCAGTGCTGGACGACATCGACGAGTCGATCGATGTGCCCGCGCGCTTCTTCCGCCGACAAACCGAAACGCCCCGCCTGCGACAGGAGGTTGTAGATGCTGGCCGTGCGACTGTAGTCGCCGACGGTCAAGGCCAGGTCGCGCCTCTCCAGGCTGACCACAGGTGCGGGCACGAGGTCGTAGGCCGGAGACAGCCGCCATGCCTTCTGCCTACGCAGCAGGGCGTGGTTGCGCGGATGATCGTGGTTGTTGGTCACCGCGGCATTGAAGACCATCCGCCTGAATAGTTCGGCGCAGTCGGCTGCCGGTTTGTCGGACCAGCGGCGCAAGTTGTCGGCCAGCAGCGGGTAGGACCAGCGCTCGCGGTCCAGGTAGCTGTCACCGCAGTCAAGCACGGTCAAACCACTGACAAGACCGAAACGAAGGTAACCCTTGTCAGTGCGGTCGCGATCGAAGCGTTGCAACATCAGTACATCGCTCCCGCCAACGGATTGGAGCCGCGCCTGTGTGACGTTCAGGCCGCATACCCGAGCCAAGTCGAGCGTCGCAAATTCGACCCGCTGCACATTGAAGCGGTCATCTCTGGATGGAAACTTGCCGAGCCAGAGGCTTTGCGCGTCCTCGATCGTGGCCTTCGGCCGCGCACCACCCATGCTGGTGCCAGGATCGAGTTGTTTGAGCAGATGGGCGGCCACTGGGCGCCCCTCTTCGATCGCCTGTGCAGCCGCGATCAGCTCGGCCAACTGGTGCGTGCGGTTGTACTGGCGCTTGGGCGCAGGCGGTTTGACCTTCAGCCCGAAGCTCAGGTACCCCCGTCTTGGGGACCCTGTAGCAAATAGTCGATTTCCTGGAGGTCAGCCGCGCTGCGCTCGAGCTTGTGCTCGATCACGCGCCGTCCCCAGGCGTCGGGGCCAGCATCTCGAACCGCACCGGGAATCCCCTTGAGCTGGGTGAATTCGAAGATTTGCCTGGCAAGAGGCAACTGGAACGGATCGAGTGCAACCGCCTCTTGGTGCTGAAGGTAGCGGTCGCCGTAGCGAAACCGCCCTATCTGCGTGCCGTCGGGCAGCGTCTGCATCCTGAGCACCGCTGCCGGCACCGTTTCCAACGTGCCAGGTAGCTGAACGTAGACATAGGCTTCTCGCTCAGAAGCCCTTTAACGTTCCATAAACGAGAATCGTCGCATCATGCGAGGCGTCACAGATCTCCGGAGCTATATGGCACTTTTAGACGCAGCGATTTCCTATAGGCTCACACGGCAAGACGCTGAGTCCACGCCCCCACCAACTCATCCCATCCTTCATGAGTTCCAACTCGCTCGGCGTCGCTTTTTCGCCAGTATCCTTTCCAATACTGGCGCAACTCACCTTCTGCCATCAAGACTTGGGGCTTTGCCAAAAACGACTTGCAGGCATCAATCAGACTAGGCACGGCCCGATAGGCTGGCCGAACAAACTTTGAAAACACCATTTCATCTGGACGGATGCTCCGAAACCCGTCATCGCCTTCGGGAAGGGGCTTGCTTTGATTGAGCAGGAACAGCCGAAGCCAAGGTAGGGCAATCAGCGAGGATGCCAAACCTTGCCGAAATGCCGCATGGTTTCCGACTGCGAACTCGCAGAACGCTCTGATGACCGTGGCAGTGACGTCCCACTCCCCTTGCAGGTTCTTTTTTGCCTCGCGTAGTGCCGCCTCGAACTTCCGTTGTTCGAGGAGCATAAGGGGCATGACAAATCGAATGCCCAAGTTATCGCCAGGATTTAGTCGAAGCTGTTTGCGACCGACTCGCAATGCCAAAGGCAAGTCACCAGCTTCGTGGTGAAGTTCCAGTTGCAGCCATAGCAGGCGATGGTAGTAACGGTTACTGGTATTACCCCAGACGATGCGACCTCGGAAGCCCTCAGGCATCAGAGCTTCGGATTGTTTGACGAATCGGG
>CAZADK010000673.1:0-2580 GCA_964483855.1 uncultured Rhodoferax sp. | reverse complement strand
CGCGCACCCTGGCCGGCCTGGTGCGCGAGCGCTGGGGGGCGCACGATGTCCGCGCGCAGGCGATCTGTGGCTGGTTGTTGCGGCTGGAAGCCACCCGGTATGCTCCGCAGGGCCGAAGCGGCGCGCATTTGGCGGCGTTACGGCGGGAATTCAAACAGTTACCATGGCCGCGCCGATGACCCACGCCCGCTTGCGCATCTTCCTGGTCCTGTGCACGATCCTGTGCCTGGGCCTGTCCAGCGGCTGGGCCGCCAAGCCGACCAGCAAACGCAAGGCGGGCACTGGCGGCGACTCCGTGCTGTATGCCAGCCGCGCCGATGCGATGCGTATCGCCGATGAAATCGCCGGACGTCGCGACCTGGATCGCGCCTGGGTGCGCCAGGCCGTCGGCCAGGCCAGGCTGCTGCCGCAGGTCACCCGCTGGGTGTTGCCCGCGCCCAGGGGCACCGCCAAGAACTGGCGGGTCTACCGCAGCCGCTTCATCGACCCGGTGCGCATCCAGGCCGGGGTCGCCTTCTGGCAGGCCAACCAGGCCGAACTCGAGCGCGCCGAGCGTACGTTCGGCGTGCCAGCCGAGATCATCGTCGGCATCATTGGGGTGGAGACCATCTATGGCCGCAACGTCGGCAGTTTGCGGGTCATCGACGCTCTGGCCACGCTGAGTTTCGACTTTCCCCAAGCCCATCCGCGCGCGGCCGAGCGACGGGCGTTCTTCCTCGGTGAACTCGAACAACTGCTGTCGCTGGCGCAACGCTCGGGCATCGATCCGCTGAGCCTGCGCGGCAGTTATGCCGGCGCCATGGGCATGCCGCAGTTCATGCCCTCGAGCTGGGTCCGGTACGCGATCGACTTCAACGGCGATGGCCGAATCGACCTGTTCCAGAGCCCGTCCGACGTGATCGGTTCGGTGGCCAACTACTTCGTCGCGTTCGGCTGGAAACAGGACATGGCCACGCATTACCCGGCGCGTTTCGATGCCGCCACACTGGACCTGGACCGACTGCTGGCACCCGACATCCTGCCCACCTTCAGCGCCGCGTCGATGGCGGCCAGCGGCGTTCTGCTCGACGACACGGCGCTGCGGCACAGCGGCCCGTTGGCCCTGGTGGAGTTGCAGAACGGCCCGGAGGCTGCGAGTTACGTGGTGGGCACCGAAAACTTCTACGTCATCACGCGCTACAACTGGAGCAGCTACTACGCCATGGCGGTGATCGAGCTCGGCCGCGCGGTGGCCGAGGCACGCGGCCGCTGAACACCATCGGGGCGTCGCGCCCGCACGGCGTTCAGGTTGCGCGTTCGCGCAACCAGTCGATCAGCACGTCGCAGGGCATCGGGCGGGCGATCAGGAAGCCCTGCACGTCGTCAAAACCAATTTCGCGCACCAGCGCCAGTTCGGCATCTGTCTCCACGCCTTCGGCAACGGTTCGCAGGGCCAGTTTGGTGGCCATCGCCATGCTGCTCTCCAGGATCGCCCGCGCGGCCGAATCGCGTCCACCCCGGTTGACGAAGCTGCGATCGAGCTTCATTTCGGTAAACGGAATACGCCCGAGTTGCTCGAACGATGAATAACCGATGCCGAAATCGTCGATCGACAGGCCAAATCCTTTCAGCCGCAGCCGTGACAACACATCGAGCGCGGTCGCGATGTCCTTCGTGACGCCGGTCTCGGTCACCTCCAGGTTGATGTCCGATGGCTGCAATCCCTGTCCCTGCGCGGTCTGCAGCAACAGGTCGGGCAGTTGCAGGTCGTCGAGCCACAACGCCGACAGATTGAGCGAGATCGTCAGCGGGAATCCGGCACGGTGCAGCCGGGCGCCTTCACGCAGGGCGGTATCCAGCAGGACCGCCGACAGTTGCGCGATGATGCCGGCACGCTCGGCCGCAACGATGAACAGATCGGGTGGGACCATGGAGCCGTCCGGCTGGCGCCAGCGCGCCAGCGCCTCGACACCCACCGGAACCAGCGAATCGGCCTTGACCGTGGGTTGGAACCAGATTTCGAATTCAGCGTTGCGGATACCAGCCAGGATGGCCTGTGGCGTGGTGAACGACGGGGCTCCGTCCGGACGCAATTGCGCGTCATGGGACAACGACTTGCGCAACAGACCCGCCATCTGCTGCGGCGTCGCCGGCTTTTGGATTTCACCTAGCACACGCAGACCTTGCAGCTGCGCCAGGTTGCTGACAGTCGCCAGCAACTGCTCGTTTGCGCCGCTCATCAGGATCAGTGCACCGCGGAATCCACCCTGGCCGAAGCGGCGGATCATCTCGACGCCGTCCATCTCGGGCATGTTGAGGTCACACACCACCACATCGATCGCACGGGCGCGGCGGCTCATCTGGCGCATCGCGTCCACGCCGTTGCGCGCGGTCAGAACCTCGCCGACGCCGATGCCGGCGAGCATCTGCTGCATCTGCATCAGCACCACCGGATCATCGTCCACGACCAGCACCGAGCCGGCCAGGCCCGACGGCAGTGAATCGTCCTGCAGCGCGGCCGGCAACGAGGTCGGCTCCAGCTGCTCCAGTGCCCGCGCGCGCTCACGCACCTGCTGCAAGGCCGCATGCAGCGGCTGCAGT
>CAZADK010000672.1:0-2584 GCA_964483855.1 uncultured Rhodoferax sp. | reverse complement strand
CGGCATCGATGCCGCAGCGTTGGCAGATGGCGGCGATCACAGCGTCCTGGGATATGTCCTGATCGTCACTCCAGTAAGTTTCGAACACGGCTCGGGCGAACCCCAGCATGTGTTGCGGCGGTGCCTGATCCAGCAGCCAGACACAGGCGCGCATGACCTTCACGCTGTTGACCGGGAACACGGTCGGCGGCATCTTGATCTTCAGGCCGGCCCATGCCGCCCAGTCCTGGATGTCCTTGTGCATGTAGTGCAGTTTGGCCGGCACCGGGTTGTCGCGCTGTGTGTAGACGCTGGGGTTCACGCTGTTGAACACGCCGCCCACCAGGATGGGGCGCCAGAGCACCGGCACCGCAATCTCCTGCGCGATCGGCTGGATGTTGTGGAAGGCCAGATAGGTCCACGGACTGGAGCAGTCGAAGAAAAATTCGATCGTCATGGTGGGTCCCTTGGATGCTGGCGCACCGTGTCGGCGGTTTGTCCGAACAAGGCCTTGCGAGCCGCGTCGGTCAGTGTGTTGGCGCGCAGCTCCTGGCCCAGTGCCAGCGCACGCGCCACCGCGGGGCGCTCGAACACCGCGTTGTGCCAACGCGCGACATGCGCAAAACGCGCCAGGTCGATCTGCTGCTTGCGGTGGATCCGGATCCACGGAAAGATCGCCATGTCGGCGATGGTGTAGTGCCTGCCGGCTACAAAGGCTCCGGTTTGCGCCAGCCGTTTGTCGAGCACGCCATACAGGCGGTCGACCTCGTCGGCGTAGCGTTTTTGCGCATAGACGACGGGTTCCGGCGCGTACAGCAGGAAGTGCCCGAGTTGCCCGGCCATCGGGCCCAGGCCGCCCATCTGCCACATCAACCACTGCAGTACCGTGCTGCGTTCGCGCAAGCCGGTGGGCATGAATCGGCCGGTCTTCTCGGCCAGGTAAATCAGGATCGCGCCGCTCTCGAACACCGATAGTGCCGCTCCGTGGTCGGGTGGTGCGTGGTCGACAATGGCCGGCATCCGGTTGTTCGGGCTGATGGCAAGGAACTGCGCGTGAAATTGTTCGCCTTTCCCGATATCCACCGGGACCATGCGGTAAGGCAGGGTGCATTCTTCCAGCATCATGGCGACCTTCCAACCGTTCGGTGTGGGCCAGTAGTGCAGATCGATCATCGTGGTTTGTGGATCGGGCGTGTCATTCGTAATCGCGCGTGGGGGCCGACGGTGATGATAACCACCGGTGTCGTCTGGAAGAAACAGACGCAGGTGTTTTTCTGTACACGCGCCATCCCGGTAGTAAGCTCTCGCCCATGTATTCCATGCTCACGCTTGAGCGCGCCTCGCGCCATGGCGGTCAACCATGCCGATGACGGATTCCGGCCACGCCTATGCAAGGCCGGACGAGCTTCGCATCGGCTTGTACATTGATCTCGAACAGGGCTGGATGTCACACCCGTTCCCCAAAGGCAACTTCAAGATCACGTCGGCGCGGCAGATCGAAACCTTGCGCGGCCTGGGTGTCGAGCGGGTGCGATACGTTCCTGCGCGCAGCGACGCTGCGCCGTTGCCCACATCCGAACCGGCACCTTTGCAGACTTCGGGTCTTCCCCACGGACGTGCCGATCTCGGCACGCCGTCTGCACCCGATGTCATGACTGATCGCGAAAGCATGCTGCGCCGGCTCCACGCGGCCCAGATCGCTGGGCAACGTGCCAGCCTGGAGTCGTGCGACCAGCAGTTCGATGCGGCGATTCGCCAGTACCGCCGGGTCGTCGAGCAGATACCGCACGACCCGCGTTCAGCAGCCGGACAGTGCCGTGAACTGGTGTCCTCGCTGGTGAGCGACATGCTCGGGCAGAGCGAGTCGTCGATACGCCTGTTGTCGGAGACGACCGGAGACCGGGCCTGGATGCATCCGGTCAATGTGACGGTTCTTTCCTTGCTGCTGGGCAAGGCGCTGGGCATGCAGGCCGAACCATTGCGCGAACTGGGCCTGGCCGCGTTCCTGCATGACGTCGGCAAGACCCAGTTGCCCGACCGTGTCAGGTTGTCCGATGCCAGTTTTGCGCCAGCGCAGCACCGGCAATACCAGAGCCACGTCGCGCTGGGCGTTGCGATAGCGCAGCGACTCGAGTTTTCCGCCGCTGTGCAGGCCACCATCGCGCAGCACCATGAAATGCTCGATGGCAGCGGTTTCCCGCGCCAGCTGCGTGGCACGGAGATCAGCCAGCCAGGCAAGGTGCTGGCGCTGGTGAACCGCTACGAAAACCTGTGCAATCCCGCGCGGGTATCGGCTGCGGCCACGCCGCATGAGGCCTTGTCGCTGATCTTCTCGCAGATGAAGGATCGACACGATGTCACCGTGCTGGGCGCATTCATCCGGATGATGGGTGTCTACCCGCCTGGATCCGTGGTGCAGCTGTCAGATAGCCGGTATGCGCTGGTGGTGTCGGTCAACTCGACGCGACCACACAAGCCGCGCGTCATGGTGCATGATCCCGGCATCGCCAAGGAGGAAGCCTTGCTACTCGACCTGGAACAGGCACCCGCTGCGGGCATCCGGCGCAGCCTGCGGCCCGACCAGCTGCCGCGCGATGCCATGGAC
>CAZADK010000671.1:0-2585 GCA_964483855.1 uncultured Rhodoferax sp. | reverse complement strand
GCCCGTTTCCTCGTCGAGACCGGCGTGTGCAAGGAGACCAATGAGGTGTTCCGCAAATACCTGACCGAAGGCAAGCCGGGTTTCGTGGAGCACCGCTGGGCCGCGCTGAAGGACGCGGTGCACTGGATCACGCAGGCGGGCGGCGTGGCGGTGATCGCCCATCCGGCACGCTACAAGTTCACCGCCAACGAGGAATACGCGCTGTTCACCGAGTTCAAGAGCCATGGAGGACAGGCGGTCGAAGTGGTCACCGGCAGCCATACCAGCGCCGAATACGTGACCTATGCCGAGACCGCGCGCGAGTTCGGTCTGGCTGCCTCGCGCGGCAGCGACTTCCACAGCCCGGACGAATCCCACACCGACCTGGGTACGCTGCCGCTGCTGCCGGGCACGCTGACACCGGTATGGGAACTGCTGGAGTCCCGCATCCAGTGACTGGCCCCACCCGGTACCGGCGCTGGAATTGATCCATGGCGCAACATTTCGAACTGCATCCCGACAATCCGCAGCCGCGCCTGCTCAAGCAGGCGGTAGCCATGCTCGAGCGCGGCGGCGTGCTGGCGGTGCCGACCGATTCGAGTTATGCGCTGGTCTGCCACCTGGACGACAAGGCGGCCGCCGATCGGCTGCGGCGCATCCGCGGCGTCGACGACAAGCACCACCTCACGCTGCTGTGCCGCGATCTGAGCGAACTGGCCAACTATGCGCGGGTCGACAACCGGCAATACCGGCTGTTGCGCTCGGTGACACCCGGCCCGTACACCTTCATTCTGGACGCCTCCAAGGAGGTGCCGCGCCGGGTCAGCCATCCGCAGCGCAAGACCATCGGCATGCGGGTGCCGGAGCACCGGGCACTGCAGGCACTGCTGACCCTGCATGACGGCCCCTTGCTCGCAACCACGTTGATACCGCCCGGACAAACCGAGCCGCTGAACGACGCGCATGAGATCCGCGCCCTGTTCGAACACCAGATCGAGGCTGTGCTGGACGCGGGTGCCTGCCCGCTCGAAGCGACAACGGTCGTCGACCTGACCGGCGGCGAACCAGTCCTGCTGCGCCAGGGGCGCGGCGACGCCGGCGCGCTGGGCCTGTGACCCGCGGCGCGCCGCCCGGTCGCTCTGACACAATCCAAGCGTGGACGCCTCCAGCCTGATTCAATCGATCCTGATCTATGCACTGCCGGTGCTGTTTGCGATCACGGTCCATGAAGCCGCCCATGGGTATGCGGCGCGGCATTTCGGCGACGACACAGCGGCCAAGATGGGCCGTATCACGCTGAACCCGATCAAGCACATCGATCCGGTGGGCACGATCTTGATCCCGCTGATGCTGTTGGTCTCCACCCAGGGCGCGTTCCTGTTCGGTTATGCCAAGCCGGTGCCGGTGCGTTTCGGCCATCTGCGCAATCCCAAGCGCGATATGGTCTGGGTGGCGCTGGCCGGGCCGGCATCGAACCTGGCCCAGGCTGTCTTCTGGGGTTTGCTGCTGATTTTTCTGAGTGGCACGGGAGTCGACGAGCCCTTCTTCATCAAGATGTGCCAGGGCGGGGTGCTGGTCAACGTGGTGATGTTCGTGCTCAACCTGTTCCCGCTGCCGCCGCTCGACGGCGGTCGTATTCTGGTGGGCCTGCTGCCGATGCGCCCGGCGGCCCTGGTGGCGCGTATCGAGCCCTGGGGCTTCTTCATCGTGCTGGCTCTGCTGCTGATGGGCGTCGTCAGCACCTTCTGGATGCAACCGCTGATGGCGCTGACCTTCGGCCTGCTCGACATCGTATTGACCCCGTTCGCCTGGCTTTTCCGATAAGCCATCGCGACTCTACCCTCGACCGCACCATGAGCATCACGCGTTTTCTGACCGGCATCACGACCAGCGGAACCCCGCACCTGGGCAACTATGTCGGCTCGATCCGGCCCTCCGTGCGCGCCAGCCTGCGCGCGGACGTCGAGAGTTTCTACTTTCTGGCCGACTACCATGCGCTGATCAAGGTCGGCGAGCCCGAACGTGTGCAGCGCTCGACGCTGGAGATCGCTGCCAGTTGGCTCGCCGCCGGTCTTGATCCGCAGCGGGTCACCTTTTACCGCCAGTCGGATATCCCCGAGATTTCCGAACTGACCTGGTTCCTGACCTGCGTCACCGGCAAGGGCCTGCTGAACCGCGCGCACGCCTACAAGGCCGCGGTGGACAAGAACACGGCCGCGGGTATCGACACCGACACCGACGTGACCGCCGGGCTGTTCATGTACCCAGTGCTGATGGGCGCCGACATCCTGATGTTCAACGCCCACAAGGTGCCGGTCGGGCGCGACCAGGTGCAGCACCTGGAAATGGCGCGCGACATGGCCAACAGCTTCAACCACCGCTACGGGCAACTCTTCACCTTGCCCGAGGTCGTCATCGAGGAGTCGGTTGCCACGTTGCCAGGTACCGACGGGCGCAAGATGAGCAAGAGTTACGACAACACCATCCCGTTGTTCGCTCCGCGTGCGGAGCTGAAGAAACTCATCGCCGGTATCCTCACCGACTCGCGGCTGCCGGGTGAGGCCAAAGAGGTCGAGGGCTCGGCGCTGTTCCAGATCTACCAGGCC
>CAZADK010000670.1:0-2586 GCA_964483855.1 uncultured Rhodoferax sp. | reverse complement strand
GGTTTCTTTGAACAGCCGCACATTCTCGATTGCGATCACCGCCTGCGAGCCAAAGGTCTCCAGCAACTCGATCTGTCGCTCGGTGAACCGCTGAACCGATCCACTGCGGGCGATCGTCAGCGCCAGCACAGGCTCGCCATCCTTGAGCAGCGGCACGCTGAGCATGGTATGGAAGCTGGCCACGTTGGCCAGATCGCCGCGATAGGCCTTGGCGGAATGCAGGTTTTCCATCTGCAAGACGCGCCTTTCCTGCAACACGCGCCCGGTCAGGGATCCATCACCGGGCCGGATCGGCTTGGCCGTGAGCACCGCCAGAAATTTCGGTGGCATATTGTGGGGCGCCACCGGGCTGAAGGCGCCGCTGCCATCGGGTTTGAACATGCTCCCGAAGTCGGCCCCGCACAGGCGCACGGCGCTCTCGACCAGGGTCTCGAGTACGGCGTCCAGGTCGAAGTTCGCGCCGCTGATGATCTTGAGCACTTCCGCGGTTGCGGTCTGCTGCTCGCGCCCGATGGAAACCTCGGCCATGCGCTGACGCAGCGCGTCCCTGGCCTGCAGGTTGGCCAGCGCGGCGCCGGCCTGAGCCGCCAGCAGCGTCAGCAGGTTGGCATCGGTATCGGTGAACCGGCCGAACGGGCCCTCCACATCGGCATACAGCAGGCCCAGCAACGCGCCGTCGGCCAACAGCGGCGCGAGCATGCAGGAGCGTTGGTCGATCGCAGCGACACCTTCGGGCCCATGGCGCAGGCGTGCGGCCCGGGTGCGGCTGGCCTCTGACAGCCAGGGCGTGATGGCGCGTTCCAGGTCGCCGGCGCCCTCACCCCTGGGCAGCCTGGAGCCGCGTACCGACAGACCTTGATCTGTCTCGAGCAGCAGCATGACGCGCCGCGCGCCGAGCAAAGCCACCGCCGCCTGGACGACGGCGCGGCACAAGGCGGTCTGCGTCGACTGGCGAGTCAGGCGCAGGTTGCTCTGCACCAGTCGCTCGAGCGGCTGGCGGCTGACCAATGGATTTTTCCGCTTTTGCATGTGCATCCGGTCCCTCGTCTGGTCCATGTTTCGACCATCGGATCAACCCGGCTCGGCCTGGGCAGCCTTTGGCTTGTCCGGGCCGCGCAGGGCGTCACGCGCGGTCGCCGTGTATCGGGGCCGACGTCGCCGTGACGCGCAACGATTTCGGGGCCATCCATGGCTCTGCGCCATGGCGCCTTTCGGCCCGGAGCAGGCAAGCTCCCTTCCGCGACCAGATCATGATACGCTGGCCTCCTTTTCGAGCGCCATCTCGAGCGCCATTGCGCAAGGCCCCGGGTCACTGCCATGGTTACAGGTTATCCGCCGCGCGACACCCGGTCCCGGCACACCCACGTATTCGCAAACACAGGAGATCCCATGGGCAAGACGATCAGCTTCAAGCGACCCGACGGCAAAGACGTCGAAGGTTATCTGGCCGAACCCGCCGGCGGCACGCAGGACGCACCCGGCATCGTCGTGATCCAGGAATGGTGGGGCCTGAACGACCAGATCCGCGGCGTGGCCGACCGGCTCGCGGCGGCTGGTTACCGGGCGCTGGTACCCGACCTGTACCGCGGCAAGGTCGGCCTCGAGGCCAAGGAGGCCCAGCACCTGATGGACGAACTGGACTTCGCCGATGCCGCCAGCCAGGACATCGCCGGCGCGGTAGCGCAGCTCAAGTCGGGCGGCAGCGCCAAGGTCGGCGTGACCGGCTTTTGCATGGGCGGGGCGTTGACCTTGTTGTCGGCCGTATTCGTGCCCGGCATGGACGCCGGCGTAGTCTGGTATGGCTACCCGCCGCTCGACTTCATCGACGCGAGCAAGATCAAGGCACCACTGATGGCGCATTTCGCGCTCGAGGACGACGCATTCCCGATCGCCAAGGTCGATGAGCTGGAGGCCAAGCTCACGGCCGCCCAGGTGCAGTTCGAGTTCCACCGTTACCCTGCCAAACATGCCTTTGCCAACGAGGAGGCCGACAGCAAAGGCATGGCGATGCTGAAGTACGACGCCGCGCTGGCCGAGCACGCCTGGAACCGCACGATGGCGTTTTTCGACAAGCACCTGAAATAACGCCCTTCGGCCCCCTGGGGGCCCTGCGGGGTAGCGGCAAGGCCCGCCGCGGTGGGCCTTGCCCGGAGCCGACAAGGGAGGCGTCCGCGTTCGCGCCGACAATGCGCGTGCCTGGTGCCCAGCCTGGGCACATTCCGACCACTGCCTGCACGCCCGATGACATCCGCCACCGTCCCCCGCCGCGCCCTGTTCATGCTGATCACCCTGACCCTGGTCTGGGGCACGAACTGGCCGCTGTTCCCGCATGCCGTGCGCGAAATATCGGTCTGGACCTTTCGCGGCATCGCCATGCTCGGCGCTGGCGCTGCCCTGCTATTGTTCGCCCGCATGCGGGGCCATTCGCTGGTGGTCCCGCGCCGCTACTGGAAGACCGTGACGCTGGCGACTCTTTTCTACCTGGTGATCTGGAACGTGGCCAGCACCTACGCCGCGGTCATGATTCCCTCGGGGCAGGCAGCGGTGCTTGGATTCACGATGCCGCTGTGGAGCGCGCTGATCGCC
>CAZADK010000669.1:0-2592 GCA_964483855.1 uncultured Rhodoferax sp. | reverse complement strand
AACGTGCGGTGATTGCGCTGCAGGGCCGCGAGGCATTGAAACCCACGCCGCGCCAGTATCTGAACCGGCTCAGCGACCTGATGTTTGTGCTGGCGCGGGTGCTGAACCGGTACCGGGTTGACGGCACTGTCGGTGACGACGTCTACTGGAAAAGCGAGCGGCTGGCGCGAGGCGCAGAGGACGACGCCTGAGCCAGTCGAGCGTCATTGGACGGTCCGCGGCAAAGGGTCGTCAGTACAGCCGGTCGCGGTAACTCTCGTCCAGCGTCGCCTGCACCTGCTGCGTCGTCTCGCCCAGCTTCGCATGGTCGATGATGGCCTGGGCCAGCGATGGCACGCCGTGCAGATCGGGCCATGCACCTGGTTCCCACAATTGCGATCGCATCACGCACTTGGCGCAGTGGAAGAACATCCGATCCACCGTCACCACGGTGGCCAGTTGCGGCGCCTTGCCGCGCACCGCCATTTTTTCCAGCAGCCAGTCGTCCTGCACGATGCGGGCGGTGCCGCCGGCGCGCAAGGTCTCCGACTTGCCGGGAATGACGAACAGCAACCCGACCCGTGGTCGTTCCAGGATGTTGAGCATGCTGTCGGCCAGCCGGTTGCCGAGCCGCTCGGGAATCGCCAGCGTGTGTTCGTCGAGCACCTGCACGAAACCGGCCGGGTCACCCTTGGGCGAAACGTCGACCTTGCCCCTGCCATCTGCCGAGGCGAGCAGCAGAAATGGTGACTTGGCGATGAAGCCGCGGCAATGCACATCGATGTGGTCGATGACCTTGGATACGACGCGCGGGCTGGGTTCGCCGAGCACGGCGCGCAACTGTTTTCGGGTCGAGATGGTCTTGTCGAAATTCAGGGCCATGGCAGGTACCGGGCAAGGGGTGGATCATTCGCGTGGTGGGAGCACCGCCATCGTGATGCGCGACACGCAGGTCAACTCGCCGGCTTCATTGTGCATGTCGATGTGCCAGACCTGGGTGCTGCGCCCGATATGGACCGGCCGTGTGATGCCGGTGACCCAGCCGCTGGTGGCGCCCTTGAGATGGTTGGCGTTGATGTCCAGGCCCACGCAGCGGTGACCGGCGGGAATGGTGTAGTTGGCGCCGCACGAGCCCAGCGTCTCGGCCAGCACCACCGACACGCCGCCATGCATCAGGCCAAAGGGCTGCCGTGTACGTTTGTCCACCGGCATGCGGCCACGGATGAAGTCGTCGCCGACTTCGAGAAACTCCATGCCCAGCCAGTGCACCGCGGTGTCGATGTGGCTGGTGGTGAGGGTTTCGACGGAGATGGGTTGGGTCCAGATGGGCATGCAGAAAAATCCGTTCGATGCAGGCCAGGCCGGCCCGGGACTCCATTGTGCCGCCGCGGGCGCACGAGCAATCTACCATCGGGTCATGCCGATTCAATACGCGCGCAGCCTCACCAGCCTGCAGAGCTCCCAAAACACCATCCGCCACCTTGGTTATGCGCTGGCTTTCGTTGCCGGGGCAGCCAATGCGGGCGCCTTTCTTGCGGTGCAGCTCTACACCTCGCACATGACCGGTATCGTCTCTTCGCTGGCCGACAACCTGGTGCTGGGCGAATACACGCTGGCACTGGGCGCACTGGGCGCGGTAACGTCGTTCCTGCTCGGTGCCATGGTGTCGGCCATCATGATCAACTACGGGCGCCGACGCGCCTTGCGCAGCCAGTTCGCCCTTCCCTTGCTGCTCGAGGCAGGCCTGTTCCTGGTGTTCGGTCTGATGGGGTCGGTGCTGGCGGACGTGCCCGGGCTGTTCGTTCCCGCGACCGTGATGTTGTTGTGTTTCACGATGGGATTGCAGAACGCGGTGATCACGAAGATCTCCGGCTCGGTTGTGCGCACCACCCATCTCACCGGTGTCATCACCGACCTGGGCATCGAACTGGGCAAGCTGGTCTACTGGAACCGTTCGCTCGCTGGTCCGGCACAACCGGTGATGGCAGACCGGGACCGCTTGACGATGCTCCTGCTGCTGATCGTCTGTTTCCTGGTCGGCGGTGTGTTGGGTGCCGTCGGTTTCAAGCAGTTCGGTTACCTGGCGACCTTGCCGCTGGCCGGGATCCTGATCCTGCTGTCGGCGGTGCCGGTGTTCGATGACCTGCGCGGCATCGCGCCGGGCGTGGGCGGCACTTGACGACCGGATGGCTCCTTCGGGGCCGTGCCCGTGCCCGCGCGCAAGGTTGCTGGGTCTTCAGTTCAGCCTGAAGAATCGCATCTCCAACCGGTCCGGCTATCGCGCTACGTTGGCGACAAAGATGTTTTCGCTCAACCAGCCCAGCCGCTCTTCGAAGATGTCGAACGTCGGCACCCAGTGGATGTAGAGCGTCTGCGGGTATGTGGGTCTGCGCCGCGCCATTGCGGACGGCGCCGGTCGGTCACGCGGTCGAGTCGCCTTGAGCGGATGAGCGCGCCGGCAGCACCGTACCGCGGCATTCCCCGAATCCGATCCGCGCCGCTCCCGGCGCCTCGCACCAGCCGCGCAGGATCACGCTGTCGCCGTCTTCCAGGAAACGCCGTTGTTCGGTCGGGCCGCTGCCGCCTGCGAGCGTCAGCGGCTGGGTTCCGCCC
>CAZADK010000668.1:0-2594 GCA_964483855.1 uncultured Rhodoferax sp. | reverse complement strand
CGACACCTTCCAACCAGATGCCCGTCGATGGCACGGCCACTTACAGCATGGTGGGTGGCACGTCTCCCACCGCGACCTACAACGGCACCACGATCATGGGCCGCTTGCTGGGCGCGACGATGAACGTCGACTTTTCCAACAGCTCGGCCAGCGCGACGATCAGCACCGACTTTCAGAAAAATGGCGCCACCATGCCGGTGTCGATCCAGGACAGCAACATGTATGTCAATGGTGCCTGGTTGTGTGGCAACAACATCAACGGCTTCTTCACCGGCAACCAGGCGACGCGAGCCGGGCTGATCTACCGCAAGGACACCAACACCGCCCTTGGCGTGGTCCGTGGCGCGGTCGGCTTGCAGCGCGGAGCGATCACGCCGAACGGGGCCGACTGACCGCGGCAGCGGATTGCGCTGGCATTGGCGCGCCAACCCCACTCCATGACCGACACCGCCGCATTCAAGACACTGATGGAGCAGGGTTCCAACCTGCATGCCGCAGGCCAGGCCGAGCAGGCACTGATCCGGTTCGAGCAGGCGCTGGCATTGGCGCCGCAAAACATCGATGCCGCCAGTGCATGCGCGACGGTTTTGTCGCAGCTGGGGCAACCGGAGGTGGCCATGCGCATGCTGCAGGCGGTGCGCGAACCCTTGATGCGTGATGCCGACGGCGCGGCCAACTACGCCATTGCGGCAGAGAACATGGGCCGTCGTGACGAAGCTCTGGCAGCCTATGGGCAGGCGTTGGCACTCGACCCCCACCATCTGCGGGCACTCAACAACATGGCCCTGCTGCACGCGGAGGCCGGCGACTGGACTGCCGCCCTCGACGCGCTGACCCGATGCCGGGACATCCAGCCGGACAATCCGGCGCTGTGGCAGAACCTGGCAGACACCCAGATCGCGGCGCGCCAGTATGCCGCAGCCCTGGTTACGCTGTTACAGGCCGCGGCCCGGTTCCACGACGCGCCGGAGTTCCTGGTGCGCCATGCGATCGCGCTGGCGTTTGACGGCCAGATCGAGGCGGCCCAGGCCGCGATGGAGGGCTTGACGTCACAGGCACGGGCGCTGCTGGAGCAGCGCATCGTCGCATCCAACCGCAATACGGAGCGTCTCAATCGCAAGCCGATTTCGAACCGGCCCGACGCCTATGAGTTGTTCTGCCAGCAGGCCTTCGAGGCCATGCAGATCTGCGACTGGCGCGACCATGACCGCTTGACCGCCGTGCTGAGAGAGTTGCTCGCCAGGGAGGCGCGCACCGGCCAGGGGCGGGACTGGCGCGATGCCCAGTTGTGCGGCCTGATGCTGCCCTTGCGCGAGGACGAGATGGCGCAGTTGCGGCGGGTGTCGATCGCCACCATTGGCCAGCGCCTGCCGACCTCGGGCGCGCGTTTCGTGGCCAGCCGCTCCGGTGGCCGCGACCAGCGCATCCATGTCGGCCTGGCAATTCCCACCTTGCGCGACCCACGCGTGGCGAACGCACTGCAACGCCAGCTGGCCCTGCACGACCACGACCGTTTCGCGATCCACGTGTATTCGCCGACGCCCCAGCCCGACCTGGCGGTGACGAACCGGATCGCGCAGGACTGTGCGGGCGCCATCGAGATCGCCCACATGACGGACGACGAGGCCGTCGGTCGCATCCGGCTCGACGAACTCGACATCTTCGTCGACATGGCGTTCAACTCGCCATGGTGCCGACCGGAGATACCCGAACGCCGGGTCGCCCCGATCCAGATCCGCCAGACCACCTGGCATCGGCACCATCCCAGCCGTCCGTGCGAATACAACATGTCGGACCGATTCGTGCATCCCGACGAGCTGGACCTGCAGGAATATGGCGCGGTGGTGCGACTGCCCCATACCTGCTGGCTGGCTCTGAACGACGACCAGCCCGATGCGCTTGTACCGGACAGGGCAGAGTCCGGACTGCCCAAGGATGCGCTGGTGCTGTGTGCCCTGCTGCCCGCGTTGATGGTCGACCCGCACAGCTTCGGGCTCTGGATGAAGATGCTCGCCGCCCTGCCCGAGGCGGTGTTGTGGCTGCCCGGTTATGGGGCGCCCGCGCGGCGCAACCTGCAGCAGGCTGCCGCCCAGGCGGGCGTCGATGCCACGCGCCTGGTGTTCCAGCAACGGGCCAGTCGTGCACGGACCCTGGCCCGCCTGCCACTGGCGGATCTTTTCATCGACACGGTACGTTTCAACGCCAACCAGGGCCTGGTCGATGCCCTGCGCATGGGGGTGCCCGCCGTGACGTGCGCCGGCCAGGGCATGGCGTCGCGGCTGGGTGGCAGCATCGTGCGCGCGGCCGGCCTGCCCGAAGGCGTCACGCGAAGCCCGTCGATCTTTGTCGACACCGTCGTCCACCTCGGGCGCGATGCCGCCGCGTTGGTTGCGTTGCGCGCGCAGCTGGCGCGCCAGCGTGCGAATGCACCGCTGTTCGATGCGCAGGCGCGGCTGCGGGAGTGGGAGGCGGCCTGGCAGACCATGGCGCAACGCCATGCGGCCGGACTACCGCCGGCCGCGTTCGACGTGCCAGATCAGGCGGCTTCACCGGTCGTGCCGGTGAAGGGCGGCGTCAGCCCTTGACCAGATCAC
>CAZADK010000667.1:0-2602 GCA_964483855.1 uncultured Rhodoferax sp. | reverse complement strand
AGCCGCTTCGCCACGGGCGAGCGCGACGTAGCGGTCGTGGGCCAGCGGCTGCACTTCATTTTGGTCCAGCAAAAACAAGCGGCTTTCGTGCGCAGCCGGCGTGCACACTCCTGACGGCCATCCGGCATGCCCCTGCGCGGGTCCTTCGTACACCGGCGCAAAGCCGCCACCGGGGGTGCGGAAGTTCGTCGTCTGGCCTTGGTACAAACGCGCCGCCACCCATTGCACCCGGCCGTCATAGGTGTAGTCGCGCAGGTCAAACTTGAGCGTCTGCACAGGTTCCTGGTTCGAGATGACCCGCCCGCCGGGCGCCACCAGCGCCTGGGCGACGTAGCCACCAGCAAGAATCTCCTGCCAGACGCGTTGGGTGAGCTTGTCGCCGCGGTAGGCCGCGCGTCCGCCAAACCCTGCGAAGGGTTTGAAAAACAGCCGTCGCCGCTCGCGCCACAGGCGCTCGGCATGCTGCGTCTGCACAATTTCGGTCTGGGGAATGCCAGCCAGCAGAACGTCTTGGGTGGCCTGTGGCACGCCCAACGCCTGCAGCCGCATTGCATCGCCGAGCAAGGCCAGGTTGCGCTTGTCCGCGTACAACGCGTGCGCCTGCGGATGCGGCGTGAGCACCATCGCGCTTTGCAGATACGCCTCGCGCAACGTCGCACTGGCCGGCTCAGCAAGCGAAAAGTCGGTGAGCCGGTTGTAGACCAGGTCAATGGCCTCATCTCCGTGCCAGAGCACACCTTCTCGCAAAGTGAATTCGGTCGGTCCGGCAATGACCGCCTGAAGCCCGTGGCGCCTGAACAATTGCTGGAACAGCACGAACTCGGGATACAGGTACTGCTGCTCGGGGTTCTCGTCGACGATGGCGATACTGCGCAACGGCCTGTCATGCCGACAAAGAGCCCACTCGCGACGAAACATCGAAATGATGTCGACCTCAAAGTCGTCGGCCGAGACCGAATTTGAAAGCGGCGCATCGATCTCCGCACAACACGCCCGTTGTGCCCGAGCCAGCACGGCGTTGAGCATCGCGCCGCCCGCATTGGTATTGATCTCGATGAGCCCGAAACCGTCGTCGTTGACGTGGAAGTCATAACCAAAGAACACGCCCTTGGCGCCGCCCGGATCGTGCCGCGCAATGACGGGTGCGGCGGCCAGGACTTCGTCGCGATAGGCTGGCAATGCGACCACCGACTCGATGGCCTGCACTACCCGCTCCATGCGTGTCATGTGGGCCCGCGACAGAAAGACGGGTCGCGCCGCGAACAGGTGCGGACAACGCTGCTGAATCAATTCGAACAAACCGGGCTGGCCGATCTCGGACTCCAGTGCCTGGCGCAGTGCGGCGGTGTCCAGGCTGACGCAGAAGCATTCGGTGTTCAGCACCTCCAGCGAATCGGGGCCGAGTGCGCTGGCGGTTGCGCACGCCGTCACTGGAAGTTGCGGCCCGTTCATGCGAGGACGTCGCCTTCGACCCAGCCCTGAAAATGCCGGCCGCGACGAAGAAGATGGGCCATTTGTGCTGCCGCGCCGACCGTCCTGGGATGGTGGGTGAAACCGGACCTCGGAGAAATGAAGCCGGCCATCTCGCTGCCCAGTTCAAGCTGCCGATCGGGCGCTTGCGCCAGCATCGCAATCAGCAAGTTCTCGATGGCGATCATGCGAATGCGCAGATGTTCGAGCTCGGTGTTCATCGATTGCGGCGCCTCCTCGCTCACAGCGGGCCCCCACTGCGCTGTCGCCCCACCCTCGTTCTCCCATCTGGAAAACGCTGCCTCAAGCCGTGGCCGGTCGTCCATGTGATGCCTTCTTCATGCCGTTGGCGTTCAACGCGAATCCGGTCGATTTTCGATGCCACCGGAGTCAGCGCCGACGCGCACCGACGACATCATCACACTTTGGCTCGCCATCAGCCCCGGCCAGTCCGTGTGCACGAAACCCGCGTCGGGACGATCGATGCGCTGATATGTGTGGGCGCCGAAGAGATCGCGCTGGGCCTGGGTGAGATTTTGCGGCAGCACGGCGCTGCGATAGCTGTCGAAATAGGCAAGCGTGGCTGACAGCGCCGGTACCGCAATGGCGTGTTCCATTGCTGTCTGTATCGTAAGTCGCCAGGGGCGCTCCGCCGCCAGCACCTTGGGCCCGATGTCGCCGTCAATCAGCAGGTTTGGCAGGTCCGGGGCGCGCTCGAACGCCCGCATGATGGGGTCCAGCAGGCGCGCGCGGACAATGCAACCGCCCTTCCATATGCGCGCGATCTCGCGCAGCTCGACGTTCCAGTCGTATTCGGCCGAGGCCGCGCGCAACAGGGCCATCCCCTGCGCGTAGGCGCAGATCATCGCTGCGTAGAGCGCATCGCGAACGGCGCCGGCGAGCACCTGTGTGTCGCCCGTCACGTGGGTCGTGGCGGCGCTTGCCAGCAGTTCGCTGGCGCGCACGCGTTCGGCCTTCATGCTGGACAACACACGCGCATCGATGGCGGCGGCGATGGTCGGGACCGGCACGCCCAGATCGAGAGCGGCCTGTGCGGTCCACTTCCCGGTGCCCTTTTGTCCCGCCTGATCGAGGATCATCTCGACCAGTGGATTGCCGGTCTCGGGGTCGC
>CAZADK010000666.1:0-2602 GCA_964483855.1 uncultured Rhodoferax sp. | reverse complement strand
CCATGATGTACTTTAGCATGGCTGCCTCCCTGGTGGCTTGCATTGACTCGGTGCGGGGCTGGATTTGGCATCGGCGACCAAACCCCTGCCAAGTCGGGTAGCGATATCCTAGAGGGGGTATTTTTGGAGGTACTTCTGAATTTTGAAAGCAGAAAAATCTTATTCCATGCGGGCTAACGGGCTAGATGTGAACGACGCTGAAACCTTCCCACATTTCTTCCCACACGGGCAGAGATGCAGGGAGAATCGATGGATGGTTGAAGTGGCTAAACGCGTACCGGGTCTCACCCAAAAGGGTCTCTCCTTCTATTTCCGGCTCAGGGTCCACAAGGACCTCAAAGCGATCTACGGAACCGCCGAACTCAGCGTCCCACTAGGTCGACTCAGTCACCCTTAGGCAGCCATCAAGGCCCGTGAGCTGGCCGCACATTACGCAGCAGAGTTCCAGCAGCACCTGCATGAGCTGGGGATAGAACCTACAGCCCCAGTAGCGCCCGCAGTGCCCAAGAGGACCCCAACGCTCGACGAGGTGGTCCACATTGCTCGGGAAGGGGCCAGGGAGTTGATGGCCACCGATGAACAGGTCCGGGCTGAAGGGTTCCATGCCCTTGACGGTGACCTGTGGTCTTCGATGCTGTCAGAGCTTGACGCCGACACATCCCAGGCCCTTGCAGGGTCCAGCATGGCCGGCCTGTTCAAACGCTTTGCAGCTGAGCTTGCAGCGCATGGCCTGAAGGCAACAACCGACCGGGCCAAACTGCGACCGCTGGTCTCGACAACTGGGGCGACAAAGCCTTCCATCTGCGACCCTTGCACCGCGATGCCGTTGCTAGACTGAATTCCTCTCTTGCCAAGCCATTCCCCACCATGCCTCTGTTGTCGAGCCGACCCATGCGCAACTATCTTTGCGGCCTGCTGTGTGCCGTAGCCGGCGCGTGGTTTACAGAGGTGACGGGCTCGCTGCTTCCGCTGTCTTTGGGAGGTGCGGTTCTGGTGATGGCCACGGTTCCCCTGGTTCGGGCGATCCGGGCACGTTACGCGGGCCGGCGCGACACGCGTTGACGGTGGCAGCGGTGTAAATCCACCTGTTGCCGCATGTGGCGCACACATGGCACGCGTTCAATCGCCGGATGCGCTCACAACCGCAAGAATCTCCTGACGCAACCAAACCAACCCGGGATCGCGGTGCGCCCGCTCGTGCCAGATTAGCCGGTAAGAAAAGCTCAGCGAATTGGCAGGCAGGGGCATCCAGGCCAGCTCACCCGATTGGGCCAGGGCCTTGGCTGCGATCACAGGCAGAAGCATCACCCGGTCGGAACCCTGCAAAAGCCAGGGCGCGGCAATGAAATAGGGCATCTCGATGGCGATGTGGTGCGCCGGACCCTTCAACCGGGCGAGCACGTCGTCAGCGAGATAGCGGCGGCCCGCCGGGTAACTTGCCACTACATGCGGGTAGTCCGCCAACCGGTCGAGCAGGCTTTTCCTTCGTCCCGAAGACGCCGCACGCTGCAAAGGATGGCCGCGCCGCATGAGCACCGCATAGGTCTCGCGGTACAAATCCCGGTAATGAAAGTCTGGCGGCAAGGGATCATCCGCATACAAGGCCAGATCAATCCGGCCTTGCTCCAATGCATTCAAGGTGTCGTCGTTCCAGGGCTGAACGCCGAGGCTCAGGCGCGGTGCTTTTACTGCCAACACCTTGCTAAGCGGCACCACTGCTGCAAGCACGCCGTAGTCGGTGGTAGCAAGCCGGAAACTGCGGCCAGATGCGGCCGGGTCAAAGTCAACCGGCTCGAACAGGCGCTGCACGAGTGTTAGCGCATCTCGCGTAGCCTCTAAAAGGCTCTCGGCCCTGGGCGTCAGCACATAACCTTTGGCGGTGCGCACCAGCAGCGGGTCGTGCAACTCTGCACGCAGGCGCGCAACAACGCGGCTTGCCGCGGGTTGGCTCAAGCCCAGGCGCTCGCCGGTTTGGGTCACGCTGCGTGTGTCAAGCAATGCTTGCAAGGCCTTGAGCAGGTTGAAGTCGAGATGGGGGAGCTTCATTCTTCGTATCCATTTTTTGCATGCCAAGTATGCATTCAGATTACTTCCGCACATGCAAAAACGCAAGCAAACTGCGTCAGATTCCCAACAGGAGCACCTATGAATTCACAACTACCACTCGGCCGCCGGCAAGCGCTGCAAGCGGCCGCCGCGCTGTATGTCACCAGCCTTGGCCTGGCCTCGCATGCGCAGGAAAAAGCCAGTGCGGGCACGCCTGCGGCCGCGCCCACGCCCAAACGCGTTGTCTTTGTGGTTTCCAACGAAGTCAACCCAGGCCCCGCCGGGTTCCCGATTGGGTACTACCTTACCGAATTGGCGCACCCGTACTGGTTGTTTCAGCAGCGTGGCTACACCATGGAGATCGCCTCGCCGCTTGGCGGTCGCGTTGTGCACGACGCCATGAGCGACCCCGAAGGCGGCCGATTTGGCCCGCCTCAGGACTTTCTGTCCATCGGCTTCAAACATTCGCCCAGGGTCAAACCGCTGCTGGAGAACACCAAGAAGTTGTCCGATGTGAAGATGGCCGACTACGACGCGATATTCGTGATTGGTGGTC
>CAZADK010000665.1:850-2611 GCA_964483855.1 uncultured Rhodoferax sp. | reverse complement strand
CACGCGCGATCAGCGTCGCCGCCTGCAGCTGGTGCAGCAGAGCCCGGACGTGGCGCTCAATCCGCACCAGAGTGTGCGCGAGACGATCGGCCGCCCGATTCAACTCTTCTTCGGCTGTGACGCGGCCGAGACCGAGCGGCGCGTGCGCGCGTTGCTGGCCGCAACCGAATTGCCCGAAGGCTTGATCGACCGCATGCCCGAAAGTCTCTCGGGTGGGCAGAAGCAGCGGGTCTGCATCGCGCGCGCGCTGGCGGCGGAGCCCGACGTGCTGGTGTGTGACGAAATCACTTCGGCGTTGGACCTGCTGGTCGAGGATGCAATCATCGGGCTGCTCAAGCGGCTGCAAACGCAGCGTTCGCTGGCCATCGTGTTCATCACCCACAACCTCTGGCTGGCACGACGCTTTGCGCACGACGTGGCGGTGATGCATGACGGTGCCGTGGTCGAGCACGGGCTTGCGGGCGACGTCCTGGTCCGACCGGCGCACGCTTACACGCGCACCTTGCTGGCCGCGGTGCCAACGCTTGAGCCGGGATGGCTGGACAGGCAAACAGCCTGACCAGCGCAGGGCGCAACTACTTCCGTTGGGATGATGTGCGTGTGCCGGTCGCGATCGTCAGAGTTTGTTCCGGGTCGCCGCGCCGCACATCAGCTGCGGTGACCACCGGCGTTGATGCGGGAAAAATAGTCCGTCAACATCGGCGCGTAACTGCGCTCGACGGCCAGGTCGAAGCCGTGGGGACGGCGCAGCAACAGCACCCTTTGACCGAACGCCTCGGTGAAGGTCGCGCCATCGTCCGGGAAGGCAACGGTGTCGGCATCCAGCGGACTGGCCACAGCCACCAGTTGCCGCGCATCGGCGCCTTCGATCGCGAAGAACTGGTACAGGTCGGACACACCCAGCACCAGCGAGTCGGCGGCCCATGCATTCGCCTGCAGCGCATGCAGCAGCCGCTCTTCCTGGTCCAGCGGCGCCAGCAACAGCCAGTGTTCGGGGCCTGCCTTGAGCAGTTCCATGGTGCCGCTGCGCACGGCCCGCCCAGCGACCGCGGCCGGCAGGCCCAGCGATTGCAGGCGTGGCGCGATGTCGTCCGCACTGCCCTTGAGGTCGATCACCGCGCATGGCGGCAAGTTTCGGGTGGTCGCTTGGTAGGTCATGTCAGTACCGCCCGGCCGTTCCGAAGGTACTGACGGCCCCCTCGGGGCTGAGTCTTGCGGCGCCGACTCTGCCTGCGCAGAGTCGGACCGGACGAAGAGCCGCGGCCTCTGGCCGAGGCACGACCAGCGAACGCACAGAGCGTGGGGGTGGTTTCATGCTAGCTACGCAGTTTCTCGCCCTTGGGGTCGTAAAAGCAGGGTGCCGTGACGGTGGCGCGCACCACGTCTTCCTTCATGCGCACGTGCACGGTCTCACCGATACGCTGACGCCCGTTGGTGAGCAGGCCGAGCGCGATGGCGCGTTGGTTGGCCACGCTCCACACGCTGGCGCTGACAAACCCCTCGGCCGCCTGGCGCGCCCCATGGGGCGTGATGGGTGCGCCTTCGATCACCAGGCGCGCCGGGTCTTCCATCAGGAGCCCGACGAGCTCGCGCCGCGGCCTGGGGTTGCCGCGGCGGATTTCGAGTGCGCGCTTGCCGAGGTAGTCGGGCTTTTGCTTCGACAGGATCCATCCCAGACCCAGGTCGATCGGGTCCACCGTGCCATCGACCTCATGGCCCAGCGAGAAGGGTTTCCTCTCGCTGGGCCATGAGGTCGATGGC
>CAZADK010000665.1:0-840 GCA_964483855.1 uncultured Rhodoferax sp. | reverse complement strand
AACCCTTCTCGACCCGCAGCACGTGGCTGGCCTCCGAGCCCACCGGTGTCATGCCCAGCGGTGCGCTGGCCACCATCACGCGCTCCCACAGGGCCCGGGCATCGCGCGCGCGCACGTTGACTTCGAAACTCAGTTCGCCGGTGAAGCTGACCCGCGCCACGCGGGCCGGCAATCCGGCCACCTGCCCATGGCGCAGGCCCATGAACGGGAGCGATTCGTTGGAGAGGTCGATATCGGTACCCAGTGCAGCCATGAAGGCACGTGCCTGCGGCCCGCAGATGGTGGCGTTGGCCCAGGCGGCAGTCACCGGCGTGACGCGCACTCTCCATTCGGGGCGTTCGATCTGCAGCAGATGCTCCATATGGCGGTAGACCTCGTCGGCGTTCGCTGTCGAGGTCGAGACGAGGTAGTGACCTTCGCCGAGCTTGAACGAAACACCATCGTCGAAGATGAGGCCATCGTCGCTCAGCATGACGCCGTAGCGTCCCATGCCGGTCTCAAGGTTGGAGAACAGGTTGGTGTACAGCAGGTCGAGCAGGCGCGCCGCATCCGGGCCGCGGATCTCGATCTTGCCCAGTGGCGAGCCGTCGTAGACACCGATGCTCTCGCGTACCGCGCTGCATTCGCGGTTCACGGCATCCTGCAGCGCCTCGCCGGGGCGCGGGTAGTAGCCAGGGCGGCGCCAGCGTGCGCCCGCCTCGTACATGACCGCGCCCTGCGCGATGTTCCAGGCCGTGATGGGCGTGTGCCGGTAGGGCAGGACGACCGGGCCGCTGCGTGCACCTGCCATGGCGCCGAAGTCGACCGGCGCATAGGGCGAGCGGAAGGTCGTGGTGCCGA
>CAZADK010000664.1:0-2611 GCA_964483855.1 uncultured Rhodoferax sp. | reverse complement strand
AACAACCAGTCATTCGAAGGCGGTTTTCGCCATCTGCACGCGCAGGGTATCCGGTCCAAACACATTGAATACTTGGTCGGCCGCTGGCACGCCGAGCAGAGCGCGCCTGCACCTTCAAGAATCGCACGAGAGTGCTGCGCTGGCTGGCTAGCGACGATCGACAAGCACAACATCGTGGTGCGGGACAACGCGCAGTACGGCATTGCCGATGGCAAGTACCTGCGCAACGTGTCCAAAGGCCAAAAACTCGATGCAACAAGCTGGCCAGGGTCACGGAGTCGTACGCGGCCTTGTCGCTGCGGCTGCAAACGGCGTTCGGTCTGCGACGCGAGGAAAGCATCAAGTTGCGCGCGGCCTGGGCGGACCGGGGCGATGGCACGAGCAGGAACAGGAACAGGAGCAAATTATTGCGGTTTACCTCGGGCGGCAGTCGTGCGGCGCTTTAGCGTGGTGCCGCTGATCGGAATCACGTCGGCGCCATCGCGCAACTTGTCGAGGTAGT
Organism: uncultured Rhodoferax sp.; assembly: GCA_964483855.1. Lineage (GTDB taxonomy): Bacteria > Pseudomonadota > Gammaproteobacteria > Burkholderiales > Burkholderiaceae_C > CAISIP01. The sequence continues at coordinate 2,109 of CAZADK010000664.1, read as the reverse complement.
CGGCCCACACCGCCATCATGTTCCGCCGCTGTTCCATATATTCGGTGCGGTCATAGGCGCTTCCCAGCGGGCCGGATTTGGTGTGCGCGAGCTGGGCCTCGATGACGTCGTCTGAAATTCCGGGAATCCGCTCGGCCAGCAAGGTGCGTGCAGTCGCCCTGAATCCGTGGGCGGTCATTTCGTCCTTGCCTATACCCATGCGGCGCAACGCAACGTTTACAGTGTTGTCACTGATCGGGCGTTGACTGGTAATCAAGCTGGGGAAAACATAACGACCATGGCCCGTCAGTGGATGCAATTCCTTCAGCGAGGCAACGGCCTGGGGTGCCAGCGGAACCAGGTGCGGTCGCCCATTGATCTTTTGGTGCACCCGACGCTTCATGTCCTGCGACGGGATGCTCAGCATGGCGTTGTCCAGATCAAGCCAGGTCCACTCCATCTGCCGAATGTTGCCCGGCCGCTGGAATAACAACGCAGAAAGGACGAGCGCCGTACGAGTTGTCGGCTGGCCCGCATAGCTTTGGATGGCGCGCATCAATTTCCCGACCTCGACTGGCTCCAGGATCGCGGCCATGTGCTTGACCACCGCCGGCGCCAAGGCACCCTGGAGATCCGCGGCCGGGTTACGTTCGCAGCGCCCGGTCTGAATGCCGTAACGGAACACCTGCCCTGCCGTCTGGCGCAGGGTGTGGGCTGTTTTATGGGCACCGCGACGTTCTGCACGACGGACGGTTGCGAGCAGAACCGGTGCCGTGATGTCGGCCAGCGGCTTTGCGCCGATATAGGGGAACAGGTCTTTGACCATGCCTCGCAGCCACTTCTCCGAGTAGCCGGCCGACCAGGCGCCGCGTTTGGTGGCGCAGAACTCGCGTGCCACCAGCTCGAACGTATTGGCCCTGGCAATGGCCACGGCCTGGATGGCCTCGCGCTTCGCGGTACTCGGATCGATGCCGTCGGCCAGTTGCTCGCGCGCTGTGTCGCGCCGTTGTCGGGCCTTGGCCAGCGACACTGCGGGATAGACGCCGATTGCCAGCGTCCTCTGCTTGCCGTCGAAGCGGTAGTTCATGCGCCAGTATTTGCCGGCCTGTTTGACATGCAGGTACAGGCCATTGCCGTCCGTGTGCTTCTCGCCGGATTCGGCCTCGAGAGCCTTGACGTGCCTTACAAAGGTGTCTGTCAGCGCCACTTTGCGCCTCCTTTGATGGTATCTGGGGGAATCGAAACGCCAGATACCAACAAAAGTACCATCAGTTTCGCGGGATTGGATGGTTCTCCGCGAAATCGTCTGAAACAAGCGTCTTGGGAAAAGTCCTGTATTAACAAGGGCTTGAAGACGTTGTGGGATGTTGTGAGACGCTTGACTGGCCTGCCCGGAGGGGATCGAACCCCCGACCCTCAGCTTAGAAGGCTGATGCTCTATCCGACTGAGCTACGGGCAGGTGGGAACAAGAAGCACGAAAATCAACTGATGGTCGGGGCGAAAGGATTCAAACGATTGACCCTCGGGTCCCAGGCTATCGGAGAGCGCCCCCAGCCCTGGCTTCGCCAGGCCCCCCGAGGAGGTGCGAAGAAACTTGGGGCGACCCGGCGTTTCCTCGTGGAGTCATTGTAGGCCAACGACTTGCAGCGACTTCTTCAGAATGACACGGTTTTGTTGACTGAAAATTTCCCTTCTTTCTGAGCAACCCAGCCCCGCGTGAGGGCCAGGTGTCCTGGAAGAAACGAATGTGAGCTACACGGTGAACAGCGGTGCCGAGATGACCGACAAGCCATTGGTGCGAGCCCGCGGCGTTGGCCGACGCCTTGGTGCGGGTGCGTATCCGCGCATGTCCGGTAATCGTCGGTGGCATTGGTGAGCGGCGCGAGCCGCATCCCGTTGGAGAGATCGAGTCGATTTCGACGTTGCCCATGGCACTTCCGCTCGTCAACAACAATGGAGTGCGGCGCGGCCATTCGCAAGCGGGGAACCACCGCATGAAAATTGTCTTATTCCATTTTGCTTCCTGAAAGTTCACATGCCAGTGCGACGAAAACCATCGACGCCAGGGTCGGCACCACACGGCGATCGGGTCGGCGTGGCGATGATAGGCGCTGGCTCCATCGCCGCCT
>CAZADK010000663.1:0-2613 GCA_964483855.1 uncultured Rhodoferax sp. | reverse complement strand
GCGCGCGAATATGGCGGAGTCATGGAGATCGGGTCCACCAACAGCAAGGGGTCCTTGGGCTCCTTGCTGTTGGGACTCAGAGTCCCGTGCGACGTCAATGGGTCGAATCGCTAGTCTGACTGGTGGCACATGATTGAACACAGAAAGTTTGAATTGGATGCAACCGAGATTCCTGCTTGTCCAATTTTCCCGAGTTCTCTCTCGGCGGCCGGATGTCAACATGGCTTTTCAGATGTGGAAATGCCACTACACGCGGGAGCGCTTCTCGGTGATGGTATTTTTGCTGGTACTTTTAAATATGTAATGTAGAGAATCGTTTGTCCATGCCGCATGCAGGTAGATATTCGATCCCCTCCGGGCCACAACGTCTCAAAACCCGCATGGCTATTGGCCTTGCGGGTCTTTTGTTGTCTCAGGTGTTCTACAGCAGGAGCATGACGCAGGTCACCAGACGCGTCTTTGCCGACTTTGTTGCCCTGATCTTTTTGGCACACCCGACTGGCGACTGTGGGGGTGCGTGTGTTATGGATCCGATTCTTTGTGGGACACTTGCTCTCCTGCAGTCGGAATTCCATTTGCGAGACCTTCATGCATCAAGAATCAAGGCCCCTCTCTTCCAGCCCGGCCAAGCGCCATGCTGACCGATTGCCCGGCCCGCGCGGCATTCCGGTTTTCGGCAACGCGCTACAGATCAAGCCCGAGCGCATGCACCTGCAGCTTGAGCAATGGGCGCAGGCACACGGCCCCTTTTTCAAACTCAGGCTGCTCAAGCGCAAGGTGGTGGTAGTCGGCGACCATGAGGCGGTTGCGACAATTCTAAGAAACCGTCCTGAAGGCTTCCGGCGCACGCTGCGTCTGGAAGAAATATGGACCGGCATGGGCCTGCCACCGGGCGTATTCGGTGCCAACGGCGACACATGGAAGCGCCAGCGCCGCATGGTGATGGCAGGCTTTGACCCCGCCCATGTGAAACGTTACTTCCCCACCCTTCAAAAGGTGGCTGGCCGCCTGGTGGGGCGCTGGCAAAAAGCCGCCCGGTCTGGTCAGGCCATCGACCTGCAGGCCGACCTGATGCGCTTCACCGTGGACACCATTGCCGGGCTGGCGTTTGGGTCCGAGGTGAATACGCTGGAATCCGATGCCGATGTGATTCAAAAACATCTGGATCAGATTTTCCCGGTACTCTTTCGCCGCATTTTCTCGCCGGTCTCCTGGTGGAAGTTACTGAAAACCCCCGCGCAGCGCCGTTTTGAGCACAGCATTGACGAAGTATTGCGGGCCGTCGAAGGCTTCGTCGCGCAAGCGCGCGCGCGCATGGCTGCTAACCCAGCCTTGCTGGATAACCCGTCCAACCTGCTGGAGGCCATGCTTGCCGCAGCAGACCAGCCAGACAGCGGCATCGACGAACATCTGGTGGCCGGCAATGTGCTGACCATGCTGCTGGCTGGCGAGGACACCACGGCCAACACGCTGGCTTGGATGATCCACCTGCTGTGGAAACACCCCGACATCCTGGCACTGGCCACGCAGGAAGTCAGGCGCGTGGTGGGTGATGCAGCACAACCTGGCTTTGAGCATATGGCCCAACTGGACTTTGTGGAAGCCTGCGCCCACGAAACCATGCGCCTCAAACCCGTCGCCCCCCAATTGCCGCTGCAAGCCAACCACGACCTCACCGTAGGGGATGTCCACATTCCGGCGGGCACGGTTGTCATCAGCCTGATGCGCCGTGACAGCGTGAGAGATGAACACATACCACAAGCTGCCCGATTTGACCCGCAGCGATGGCTTTCCGACGGTGGGCCCGCCAGCCAAGCCAGCGCAGTCAAACGCATATCCATGCCCTTCGGAGCCGGGCCGCGCATCTGCCCCGGTCGCTATCTGGCGCTGCTGGAGATCAAAATGGCCATCGCCGTGCTTCTGAACAACTTTGACATTCAAAGTATCACCACCCCCGATGGGCAGGACCCCGCTGAATTCCTGTCCTTCACCATGGTACCGGTAGGCTTGCGCATGACTTTGCGAGAGCGTCCGGCTGCCTGAAGAACCCATTACCTTATTTTCCTTGGCTTCTCCAATCGCTACCTTGGCAGGCCAAGCCTTGAAAGACTTCCAACGGGTCGCTGGTCGCACAGCTGGCCTGCGCGCCCGCCTCGGGGCGAGCAACCCAAACCCACCAAAGGCATTGAGGTCGTCCGGGCAGGCTCGGGCGCGCGCAGACTTTCAGCAAGCTGCCTGATGCCGGCCCGGTGCATCGGGCTGCGGTGATTGGCTGCGGCCGGCACGGGTAGACCCCTCTGATCGGAGCGAATCGCAAGGGCCTATGCCATGGTCAATCACCATTCCCGCGCGCATAATTTGGTCAAGCCGGCACGGAGCTCCCCGGTTGAGTGTCAGGCCCGTCTATCCACTTGGCTCGTGAGGGTGGTCCCAATGCTGCGACGTTCCATCATTTCGGCAGCCCCTGTCGCCACGCTCAGCGCCGCGCTGCCGGCATCCGCGCAGATCACCAAAACCTACCGCATCGGTTGGAACGAGGTGATCGAATGACGCGCCGTCGCGTGTTGCTGGCAGCCTGGGGCCTGGGCACGGGCTGGCCGGCGGGTCTGTGGG
>CAZADK010000662.1:0-2616 GCA_964483855.1 uncultured Rhodoferax sp. | reverse complement strand
TCGACTTCGGCGCCGCGGGGCGCCGCGGAGCCGAAGGTCAGCGTCGCACCGGCCGCCGCGTCCGCGTCGGCACCGACGGTCGGTATGACGCTGGCCACGCGCGGACGCTGGTCGGACACGCTACCGGCCTGCGAACAGTGCCATGGACCGGGTGGTCGTGGCGTGGGCGCCGACTTCCCGCCGCTGGTCGGACAGAGCGCTGCCTACCTGGCCGCGCAGCTGACCGCGTTCAAGTCCAAAGCGCGGCCCGCCGGGCCGATGAACCTGATGGGCGTCGTCGCTCAAAAACTCTCCGATGCCGACGTGCAGGAGGTCGCCGCCTACTACGCTGCGCTGCCTGCAGGAGGCGCGCGGTGATGACGCCCACGCAAAGGCTGGTCTTGCGCGTTGCGGTGGCGCTGCTGACGATCGTCGCAGGGATCGTGGCCATCGGCGCCTTCGATTACTGGGGCATGGAGAGCTACACCCAGCGAAAGCTCGCATCGCTCAGACAGGCATCTCCCGATGTCTCGGCGGCGGTGTCAGCGTCTGTGTCCTCGCCTGCGCCCTCGCCTGCGGCATCCAGGGACATCGCGGGCGATCCCCCGCACGCCGAATTGGTAACGCCGGCGGGCGCGGCTTCGGGCGTGCGTGCGGCTTTCAGCCCCCCTTCGGAATCGCAAATTCCCATCGGAGAGTTTGGCGATGTGATCCGGCGCGGCCGCGACATCTTCATCGACACCGCACGCGCAGCGCCGGCCTATGTAGGCAACAGCCTGCGCTGCGTCAACTGCCACCTCGATGCCGGACGGCTGGCTGGCTCGTCGCCATTGTGGGCGGCATTCGTCAGCTACCCCGCTTACCGCAGCAAGACCCAGAGCGTATCGACGTTCCAGCAGCGGCTGCAAGGCTGCTTCGAATACAGCATGAACGGCAAGGCGCCACCGCCGAACGCACCGGAACTGGTCGCGCTGGAGAGCTACGCCTACTGGCTTGCGACCGGTGCGGCGGTGGACCCCAAGCTCCCCGGGCGCGGCTATTCGGCGCTGGCTGCACCGGCGCAAGTGCGCGACTACACGCGCGGCGAGCAGGTCTATGCCGCGAACTGCGCGTTCTGCCATGGCGCCGATGGTGCGGGTCAGCGCAGCCCAGACGGCGTTGCCGTGTTTCCGCCACTCTGGGGCCCGGAGTCGTTCAACTGGGGTGCCGGCATGGGGCGCATCAACAACGCCGCGGCCTTCATCAAGGCCAACATGCCGCTGGGCATGGGCGGGACACTGACCGACCAGCAGGCGTGGGACGTGTCGCTGTACATGAACAGTCATGAGCGACCACAGGACCCTCGCTACTCGGGCAGCGTGCAAAACACGCGCTCGACATTCCACGACACCGACGAATCGATGTACGGCCGCGACGTCGCCGGCAAGGTGCTCGGCGCCACCGGCGCGCCGCGGCCGTTCAAACCATCGAGGGTGCCTGCCCGCTGAACCCATCGCGCGCGCACGCTGTCGGCCGCACGGCCGCGCACTACCGGTCCCGCTCGCGAATCAAGGCCTTCATCTCGATGATCTCCTTGCGTTGCGCCGCGATGATGTTCCCGCTCCCGATCCGATCGGCAAAGTCGTCGGACCGGCCAGCCGCCTGCGCATCTCCGAACCGCTGGCGATGGTGGTCTGCGGCCTGATCATCGGCAACCAGGGCCGCACGTTGCCCATGAGCGATACCACGCGCCGCTAGCTCGACATGTTCTGGGAGTTGCTGGACGAGATCCTCAACGCGGTGCTGTTCGCGTAAACGCTCTCCTTCCCGCGGCCGCTTGCCGCCATCAGGGCGTGTAGACCTTGGTCAGATGCCCCGAGAACAGCATCCACATCGCGACTGCGCCGAGCACGACGAGGGTCAACGCAACGGCCATCTCGATCTTCGTGAACATCGCCTCACCCGGTGCGTGCTCCCTGCGCGCCCACATGAAGACCAGGTTGCCCAGGGCGAAGAAGACCGCACCGGCAATCATGTACTCGATCCCGGCCGCGTATACCAGCCACACGCCGTACACCGTGCCGAGAATGCTGCTGATCAGCGCAGCCGGCTTGCCGATCCTGGCCGTGGCAGGGTACTTTCCCTGCGCCATCAGCTTCCACAAAAAGGCAGTGGCGCCGATGTAGGCAGGCAGGATCATCACGCCGGTGATCGAGATCATCACGTTCCATGCGTTGTTGGAAAAGTACACCAAAGCCATCGTGGCCTGCATGACGGCGGTAGAAACCCACAATGACACCGATGCCGTCCCGTTCTTGTTGGTGGCGGCAAAGACTTTCGGGTAGGTCCCATCCTTGGCCGCTGCCCAGGGCAGTTCGGCGGTGAGCATGGTCCAGACCAGCCAGCACGCGAGTACCGAGATCAGCACGCCGCCGTTGACGAAATATTCGCCCCACTTGCCGACGATGGAACCGAGGATGGCTGCGGTCGAGGGCGGCGCGATGGCACCCAGCTCCGCCTGCGTCATGACGCCGAAGGGCAGCACCGAGATCACCACGTAGAGCAGCACGGTCACGAAAAAGCCCAGCAGTGTGGCACGGCTGACCGTCTTGGCATCCGATTTGTCGGACATCACCACGGCACCCTCGATGCCGATGA
>CAZADK010000661.1:0-2620 GCA_964483855.1 uncultured Rhodoferax sp. | reverse complement strand
GTCGAGGCTTTCCTGACCATGCTGGCCACCGAGCGCCAGGTATCGGCGTCGACCCACAACCAGGCCTTGAGCGCGATTCTTTTCCTGTACCGCGAAGTCCTGTCCATCGACCTGCCGTGGCTCAATGGCATCAACCGGCCGACACGCAAGCAGCGCATTCCTGCCGTGTTGACGCAGGCCGAGGTGGCCGGGGTACTGGCGCAGATGGAAGACGGCATCACCGCCGTGTTGACGCAACTGCTGTACGGCACCGGCATGCGACTGATGGAGGCGATGCGCCTGCGCATCAAGGATGTCGACTTCGCCCGCAAGCTCATCATCGTGCGCGAGGCCATCCGCACCGTACAGGAGTTGCTTGGCCACTCGGATGTCAGCACCACGATGATCTACACCCATGTGCTCAAGGTCGCGGCCGACGGCGACACCAACAAGGCGTCTAGCGGACTGGCCGTGCCGCCGGCCGCGGTGGGCTCCACCCTGTGGCGCGGGGAAACTGCGCGATGATCTAGGCGTGAACAGCGACAACCTCGGCAACCCCACCCCCATCCGCCGCATCGCCCACCTCGACATGGACGCGTTCTACGCCTCCGTCGAGTTGCTGCGTTACCCGCAGCTCAAGGGCCTGCCGGTGGTGATCGGCGGTGGGCGCAGCGCGGTGCAGGCAGCGCTCGACGCGCTGGCCGACGATCCCGAGGTGCAGGCCAGCGGCAACCCGCGCGCGCACATCCCCATCGCGTCCTTTTCCCAGCTCAAGGATTACGTCGGGCGCGGTGTCATCACCACCGCCACCTACCCCGCGCGCAAGTTCGGCATCGGCTCGGCCATGGGCATGATGAAAGCCGCCAAGTTGTGCCCGCAGGCGATCCAGCTGCCGGTGGACTTTGAAGAATACCGGCGTTTCTCGCGCGCCTTCAAGCAGGTCATCCTGGACATTGCTCCTCAGATGGAGAACCGCGGCGTCGACGAGGTCTACATCGATTTCACCGACGTACCCGGGGGCCAACGCGAGGGCGGGCGGGTGCTGGCCCGGCTGATCCAGAAAAGCATTCTTGAGGCTACCGGGTTGACCTGCTCGGTCGGTGTGGCGCCCAACAAGTTGCTGGCCAAGATGGCCAGCGAGTTCAACAAGCCCAACGGCATTGCCATCGTGTACGAGCAGGATTTGCAATCCCTGGTCTGGCCTCTGGCCTGCCGCAAGATCAACGGCATCGGCCCCAAGGCGGATGCCAGGCTGCAGGGACATGGCATCCACACCCTCGGCGAGCTGGCGGCAAAAGACGAGCAATGGCTGATCGACCACTTTGGCCAGGCCACTGGCGCCTGGATGCACCGCGCGGCCTGGGGCCGCGACGACCGGCCGGTGGTCACCGAAAGCGAACCGGTGTCGATGAGCCGCGAGACCACGTTCGAGCGCGACCTGCACGCGGTGCGCGACCGCATGGAGCTGGGCGCCATCTTCACCCGGCTGTGCGAGCAGGTGGCCAGCGACCTGCTGCGCAAGGGGTATGTCGGCAAGACCATCGGCGTCAAGCTGCGTTTCGACGACTTCAAGATCGCCACCCGTGACCAGACCCTGGCACGGCATACGGCCGACGCACAGACGATCCGCCAGGCCGCGGGCCAGTGCCTCAAGCGCGTCCCCTTGCAGCGCCGTCTGCGGTTGCTCGGGGTACGTGTCGGTTCGCTGGCCAGGGCCGAAGACGCGTCGCAGGTCGCTGCCAGTGAGGCCCACGAAGTCCGCGAAGCTTCAGCCTATAACAGCGACATCTGGACCGGCCAATTATTCTGACATGGCGCCGCGCTGGCGCCGGGGTTTTGTGCTCCACTACCCCTTTCGCAACGGAGGAAAACATGAGCGACACCTACGTATTGGTACACGGCGCCTGGCACACCGGCGCCGAACTGGAGCCGGTGGCCGAACACATGCGCAAGGCCGGCCACCTGGTGCACTGCGTCACGCTGGCCGGCAACCGCCCGGGTGACGACCGCAGCACCAGCGGGTTGAGCGATGCCATTGCGTCGGTGGTCGACTTCATGGCAAAAAGGGACTTGAAGGACGTGCGCCTGGTCGGCCACAGTTATGGCGGCATGGTGATCTCGGGCGTGGCCGACCTGGCACCACGGCGCATCCGCCGTCTGGTGTACTGGAACGCCTTCGTCCCATTGCGGGGCGAATGTCTCAACGACATGGTTCCATCCAATTACGTCGCTCTGTTCGACTCCGTGGCCAAAGCCAACCACAACGCAGTGATGTTGCCCGAGATGATCTGGCGCGAAGCCTTCATCAACGATGCCGATGCGGCGCTGGCTGCGCGGGCCTACCGCAAACTCAACCCGCAGCCGTATCGCACCTTCACCGACAAGATCGCCCTCACGACCGAACTGGCTGCCATGCCGGTGGGCAAGTCCTACGTCAACTTCACCGAAGACTGCGCGATGCCGCACAGCCTGACCTGGCATCCGCGCCTATCGGAAAAACTCGGCCTGTTCCGGCTGGTCCAGGGCCCCGGCAGCCACGAAGTCTGTTTCACCAACCCTGCCCTGCTGGCGCAAAAACTGATCGAAGCCGGCCGCGACTGAAGCACCGAAACGCCGCACTGCGGCGTGCGGCGTGCGGGAT
>CAZADK010000660.1:0-2633 GCA_964483855.1 uncultured Rhodoferax sp. | reverse complement strand
GTGCGCGACTGGCGCTGGCTGGGCAGCGTGTGATCGTGCTGTCGCTGAACAGCGGCTCGTCGTCGCTGAAGTTCGGCCTGTATCGCGTGCAGGCCGATGCGGCCGAGCCGCTGCTGACGGGGCAACTGGACGGCATCGCCGAACTCGCCGGCCGCCTGGCTGCTGCCGGGCTACCCAAGCCCGATGCCATCGGCCACCGCGTGGTGCACGGTGGACCGGCGTTGCGCCAGCATACCGTCATCGATGCCGCGGTGCTGCGCCAGATCGAGGCCGCGGCTGCCTTCGCGCCGCTGCACACACCAGCCGCGCTGGCGGTCACCGCCCACGCCACTGCGCTGTTCCCCGGCCTGCCGCAGGTGGCCTGCTTCGACACTGCCTTCCATGCCACGCTGCCCGATGTCGCGCGTGTGTTGCCGATCCCCAAGGCCTTGCAGGCGCAAGGAATCCAGCGGTATGGCTTTCACGGCCTGTCGTGCGAGTCGATCCTGTTTCAACTGGAGCGCGACCTTGCGCACGGCGTGCCCGAACGGGTGTTGATCGCCCACCTGGGCCATGGCGCCAGCGTGACGGCGGTGAGGGCCGGGCGCTCCATCGACACCAGCATGGGCCTTACGCCGAGCGGCGGCCTGGTCATGGGCACCCGCAGCGGCGATATCGACCCCGGCGTCCTGATCCATCTGCTGCGCCAGGGCGGTGGCGACGCCGGCCGGCTGGAGGACATGCTGGACCGCCAATCGGGCCTGCTCGGCATCTCGGGCCTGTCCAGCGACATGCGGCGCCTGCACGAGGCCGAGCCCGACAACGCCGATGCGCGGCTCGCCGTGCGCATGTTCTGTGTCGCGGTGGCCAAGCAGCTGGCTGCCATGGCGACGGTGCTGGGCGGGGTGGACCTTATCGTCTTCAGCGGTGGCATCGGCGAGAACGACGGCGCGGTGCGCGCGCAGATTTGCGCCGCGCTGGGCTGGATCGGCGTCGCGCTGGACAAGGCCCGCAACCAGCGCGGGCCGGGCACGGTCAGCGCAGCCGAATCACGCTGCGTGGTGTGCGTGGTCGCCTCGCAGGAAGACGAGCAGATCGCGCGCCACACAGGTCGGCTTTTGCAGGTGGCGACCCCATGACCGAGGCGGCAGTGCCGGCGAAGGAAGAGCCCGACGATGCGTCGTTGATCGACGTCGCCGCCCTGGCGCTGGCGCTCGGTACCGATCTGGAGCAGGGCCTGGGCACCGAGGAAGCCGCCAGGCGTCTGGTGGCAGACGGCCGCAACGAATTGCGCGCTGTGCCCCCCGTGCCCGCCTGGCGCCGCGCCCTGGCGCAGCTGCAGGACCCGCTGGTCTATCTGCTGGGTGCGGCAGCGGCCGTTGCCCTGGCCGCCTGGTGGTTTGAAGGCCGCGGAGAACCGGGCGTGGCCGGCTGGCCGCTGGACGCCATCGTCATCGCCGCCGTGGTGGTGCTGAACGCGGTACTGGGCTGGCTGCAGGAGGCCAAGGCCGCGCAGGCCGTGGCGGCGCTGGCAAAGATGACCACCGCCACCTCGGCCGTTCTGCGCGGCGGTGCGGTGGCGCGTGTGCCGAGTGCCGAACTGGTCAAGGGCGACCTGCTGGTGCTGGCCGAAGGCGACGCAGTGGGCGCCGATGCGCGCCTGACGCAGGCCGCTGCGCTGCGCGTGCTGGAGGCCTCGCTCACCGGCGAGAGCGAGGCGGTGCTGAAGGACGAAGCGCCGCTGCCGGCGCCGGCGGCGCTGGGCGACCGGCTGAACATGGTCTTCAAGGGCACCGCCATCGCGCAAGGCACCGGGCGTGCCGTCGTCACCGCCACCGGCATGGCCACCGAGATGGGTGGCATCGCCACGCTGCTCGATACCACGCCCGATCGACCCACACCGCTGCAAGGCGAGATCGCCTACCTGGGCAAGGTGCTGGGCATCGGTGCGGTGGTCATCGCGGTGGCGGTGGTGACCACCATCTTGCTCATCTCCGACATCCAGGGCGCGGCCGACGTGGTGAAGGTGCTTTTGCTGGGCGTGTCGCTGGCCGTGGCCGCGGTGCCCGAGGGGCTGCCGGCGATCCTGTCGGTGGTGCTGGCGATGGGCGTGCGCCGCATGGCGCGCCAGCATGCCATCGTGAAGAAGCTGGCGTCGGTGGAGACGCTGGGATCGGCCTCGGTCATCGCATCCGACAAGACCGGCACGCTGACACGCGGCGAGATGACGATCCAGCGCGTGATGACGGCCTCGGGTCGCAGCGATATCACCGGTGTGGGCTACGCACCCGAGGGTCGGGCCGAAGTCGATGGGGCCGAACTGACGGAGCACGACGACGGGCCGCTGCGCGACGAACTGCTCGCCGTACTGAGCGGCGGTTGCCTGGCAGGCAACGCCGAGTTGCAGCAGGACGACACGGGCGCATGGATCGTGCAGGGCGACCCGACCGAGGCTGCATTCCTGGTGGCCGCGCGCAAGCTGGGCGGCAGCGACGAGCCCGCGACACGCAAGGACCGCTACGAGCGCATCGGCGAAATCCCGTTCACCTCGCAGCGCAAGATGATGTCCACGCTGGAAGTGGACCACGGCGATGCCGACGCGCATGTGTTGTTCACCAAAGGCGCGCCCGACGTGCTGCTGGCGCATTGCACGC
>CAZADK010000659.1:0-2643 GCA_964483855.1 uncultured Rhodoferax sp. | reverse complement strand
CGGTTGCAGGTTGCAGCCGCCCATGGTGTGGTGGGTGAGCATCTGAGCGACGGTCCAGTACTGGTGTTTGAAACTGGTGCGCGACAGGCGCGCGGGTGCGTCACCGAGTTGCTCCCGTTGCGCGGTCTGCAGCGCCACCTCGAGCTGGATGTCGAGTGCGCCGTGTTGGCGGTTACCGTCGGCATCCAGATAGGCCAATGGCTGGGGCTCGCCATCGGCGCGGCTCCACGCCAGCCGGTACGGAGCCAGCGCCTCCATCGTGACGATCCACGGCGAGATCGTGGTGGCAAAGTTCTTGCCCAGGAACGGGCCGAGCGGGTTCATCTCCCAGAACTGGATGTCGCGCGCCGACCAGTCGTTGAGCATGCAGATGCCGAAGATATGCGCCTCGGCCTGGTCGAGCGGGATCGGCTCGCCCTGGCGGTTGCCAACGCCGATAAACACGCCGAGCTCGAGTTCGTAGTCGAGCCGGGCGCAGGCACCGTAGACCGGTGTCGTGGCGCCGGGCGGCATGGCCTGGCCCATCGGGCGGTGGAACGGCTGGCCGCTGACGCCGATGCTCGATACGCGGCCGTGATACGCAATCGGCATCCAGCGGAAATTCGGCGCCACCGGGGCGTCGGGCCGGATCATCACGCCGACGTTGCGCGCATGGTCGAGCGAGGTGTAGAAATCGGTGTAGTCGCCGATGCGGTTGGGCAACGCGTATTCCACCGCGTCCATCGGAACCAGGCAGCCGCGTGTGATGCTGACCATGTCGGGTGTCGCGTCCTGCTCGAGCAGCGCGAACAACGCATGGCGCAGCGCCTGCCAGGCTTTCGGGCCCTTGGCCAGGAAGTCGTTCAACGTTTCTTGCGCGCACAGTTGCGCGGCCTCCTTGGCCAGGCCGGCCAGTCCGGTGCTGGCGGCCAATGCAGCCAGGTCGACCACCTGGTCGCCGATCGCGACGCCGCCGCGGAAGGTCTCATCACGGCCAGTGCGTCGAAACACCGCGAACGGCAGGTTCTGGAGCGGGAAGTCGCCGCCGGCGACGTTGGCCGTCGCCAGCCAGCTCGCCGCCTTCGGATCGTGGGTATGGTTGCGTTGCGGCATGCGTCGACTTCCGGTTCAGGCTGCAGCCGTCAAGCGCTCGTCGAAGATCGCCACCGCGCGGGTCCAGCCGGCCGATGCACCGCGGATCTTGTGCGGAAAACACGAGATATAAAAGCCGGTCGGTGGCAACACCTCCAGGTTGTGCAGCTTCTCCAGGTGGCAATACCCGATGTCGCGTCCGGCCTTGTGGCCTTCCCAGATCAGCGATGCGTCATGGCTGGCGCCATATTTCTGCGCGGTATGGACAAACGGCGCATCCCAGCTCCAGGCGTCGGTGCCGGTGAGGCGGATGCCGCGTTCGAGCAGGTACATCGTCGCCTCGTAACCCATGCCGCAGCCCGAGGCCACATAGTCCGGCTGGCCATAACGCTTGCCGGCGCGGGTGTTGATGACGACGATTTCCAGCGGCGCCAGCGTATGGCCGATGCGCGCGAGCTCTTGCGCCACGTCCGCAGCGGTCACGACGTAGCCGTCGGGCAACTGGGTGAAGTCGAGCTTGACGCCGGGCTGGAAACACCACTCCAGCGCTACCTCGTGAATCGCGATCGACCTCTCCTGCTGGCCCAATGCCTTGTTCATCGTGCTGTGGAAATGGTAGGGCGCGTCCAGGTGCGTGCCGTTGTGGGTCGACAGGCTGACAGTCTCCACCGCCCAGCCTTCGCCGTCGGGCAGGTCCTCTTTCTGGAGGCCGGGGAAGAACGGTTCTATCTGCGCGAAGGTGTTCTCGTGCGTGAAGTATTCGATCTTGGGCGCGAACGCTGGCGGATCACTGAGCACGTCGTTTTCCAGGAAGATCGACAGATCGACGAATGTACGGGCCATGGTGGTTCTCCTTTCAGGTTTTGCGGTGTTTGCCAGGGCTCCAGCCCCGCGGCGCAAGGTGCCGGTTGGCGACGGTCGCCGGATGGTCTTCCAGTGACGTGGCCAGAGTGTCGTTCCAGCGGTTCAGGAAACCGAACAGCGACACCACGCCCACGATCTCCAGAATCTGTTCTTCGCTCCAGTGTGCGCGTAGCCGATCGAACAATGCGTCGTCAGCGGCATTGGGCACTTGCCCGGCTGCCAGCGCGAGTTCCAGCGCGGTTTTCTCCGCCACACTGAAAAGCGGACTCGTCTCGAACGACCATAACGCATCGAGCTTGTCCGTGCCGATGCCGTGGACCTGCGACCCAGCCGCCGTGTGTGCCATGCAATAGTGACAGCCAGCCGCGCGCGAGGCCATGTGGGCGACCAGGCGCTTGAAACCCTGGTCGACCGCGCCCCGTCCCATCACGGCGCTGTTGAGCGCGCCCAGCGCCTGCGCCAGGCCGGGCACGCGCAGCATCGCCAGCACGCTGTTGGGCATGAAGCCCAGCGTCTCGATGCATAACGCCTCGAGTTGCCTGAAGGCCGGTGAGTCGTCGGGCGTGATGCCGTTGATGCGTCCCATCGCGTCAGCTCCGGTTCCAGTGCACCATCGCAAGGCCCGCCACGGGCGCGCGGAAATACGGGATCGTCGTGCCCAGCAGGCTGCCGAGGTAGACGGTGCGCAGGTCCGGCCCACCGAAGGTG
>CAZADK010000658.1:0-2644 GCA_964483855.1 uncultured Rhodoferax sp. | reverse complement strand
AGCGTGCAGCCGGCGGCGCCACCGGGGGCCGCACAGCCATCGGGCTCGCTGACGATATCCAGGCCGGTGCCCCGGATGCCGACGGTGGCGGTCGGCGTCGTCATGCGTACTGCCTGCGGCCGCGATCGACCTACCAGACCCGTCAACACCCGCATGCCGCCGCGCAGCAGATTGAAGACCACCGAGCCGTCGGCCGGACTCTCCCGGTTGTAGACGAAATTCTCGACCCGGAACTGGGTGCGGGGCTGCACGGTGACCTTGGTGTTGTCGCGGAACACCAGGATCGCGTGTCCGTTGCTGGAGGTCTCCAGGATCTCGCCCGGATAGACCGGTCCACCCTCCACGACGTTGCGGCGTTCTCCGCCGGTCGTCTGAGCCGTTACCGGCCCGAGCAAGGCGGCCACACGAGCGCTGGCGGCCACATTGGCCGGCCCGGACTGCTGGGCAATGCGGCTGGCATCGGCAGCACAATCGGCGGCGCACAACCGGGCGTCGAAGTCGGTGCCGCGAATACCGACCGTGGCCGTGGGCGTGGTCAGACGGGCCGCCGTCGGCGACGACTTGGCGATCAACCCGGTGACCACGCGCACACCACCCTTGAACAGACTGGTGATGAAACCGTCCGGCTTGCCAGGCTCCTGGTACGCATACTGGTCGAAGCGGATCGCGGTGTTCGGCCGCAGCGTCATGCGGGTGCCGTCGGTCATCTTGAGCACCGCAAAGCTGTTCGATCCCATCGTCACCGTGTCGCCAGGCTGGATCGGTACGCCCTGGCTCAGGATGCGCGGCGCACCGGACGTGGCCTGCGTGGCGCCGACACCCTTGGCAAACTCGACTTCGCCCGCAGGCGCCGCGAGGGCGATGGCAGGACAGCCTAGCAGCAGCGCCAGCAGCAGATGGTGGGGTTTTGCAAGTGTCATGGTCTACCCCGATTATTGGCACGTCTCGCCGGACTCGATGCCGATGTCGTCTTCCTCGTCCGGATCGAGCTGGCTCGGCAGATCTCTGCCGAGATTGAGTTGCAACGCGAGCAAGGCGCTGGTGATGGTGTCGATGATGGTGTCGATGATGCTGTTGTCGGCCCCGGTGATTTCGAATTCGGACACCACGGTGCAGCCGATGCATTGCGACCCCGACAGGATCAGCGGGAAGGTGCCCGGTGGATTGACGATACGCGCCAGCGAGCCGCCATTGGTCAGCGTCAGGATCGGGGCCGGATCGGTGGTCGGGTTCGGCGATTCGATCGCGATCTGCCCGTCGGCCGACAACAAGGCCTGCGCGCCAGCGGTGCCGCCCAGCAGCGACACCGATGTTCTGGCGATGATGCTGGCATTGCCGAGCACGACGACCTCGCTCGGTGCCGTCGCCGTCAAGGCGCCGATCACGACACCGCCGGTGTCGTTCTTGACGACCAGCGCGCCGGCGCTGACGCTGCGTATCAGGATGTCCGACGCAGCCGCCTGCGTGCCAGTGCGGCCGGCGCCATCGCGCAGGTGCAGCGTGACCGTGCCTGCGCCGGCATCGAGTCGGGTGCCGTTGGCCATGACGATCTCTGCCAAGCCGGGATCCCGATGCGCGCTCAACACTCCGTTGCTGGTCAACTCGTTGGCGATGATGTCCAGGTCGCCGCCATCGGTCACGATACTGGAATACAGATACACGGCGCGCCCGGCTTGCAGCGTCAGCTTGCCGCCGTTGCCGGAGAGGTTGTTCACGACGATGTCGGACAACAGGTCCAGCGTGATGTCGCTGTTCGCTTGCAGCGATACCGCCGTCCCTGTGTTGAGTATGGCGGTGAGTTGTGCCGGGCTGATCGTGATCAGGCTGGCGCTGTTGTCCGAGAAAGCCTGGCCACTCAGCGGCCCGCCTGGACCACCGCCGCCGCCAGCGCCACCCGCGTAGATGTGTACCCGGCCAGTGTCGGCCAGGCCACTACTGTCGGCGTTGGCCGCCCGAACCAGCAGGCGGCTGCCGCTGATCTCCTGGACGCTATTGCCATAACCGTCGCCGGCAGTCTGCCCGACCAGGCTGTTGGCAGCCGACACGATGCCGGAAATGCCACCGGCAGCCGCACCCAACGAGACTGCGCCGGCACCACTCCCAAAACTGGTGCTGCGCACAAAATAATTGCCGTTGGACATCAGCGACACGCCACTATTGCCGACAAAATCATTGGCGTTCGCACCGACCAGGCTGTTGGCCGACGACAGGGTGCCAATGAGCGGCGCGGAGCTGTCCATCCAGGTCACGGCCCCCCGGTTGCTGCTCCAGGACGAGCTGCGCAGCACCACATAACCGCTGCCGTAAGAAAACCCGCCGCTGCCGACCTGGTCACCGGGCGTCGAACCCACCAGGCTGTTGGCCGAGCTGACCACTCCCACTGCGGGCGCAGCGTTGTTGATCCAGGTCACCGCGCCAGCGTTCGCGCCCCACGTCGTGGTGCGCACCGCGGACAAGCCGGCGGACACGAAATCGGTGTTGCCCTGTCCGACCCGGTCGTTGGTTGCCGCGCCGACCAGGCTGTTGGCCGCCGACACTGCGCCGGTGATGCCGCCAAATGCGTCGGCCCAGGTGATGGCACCGGCGTCGGCGATGACACCGTTGTCCCAGTTCGGGCTGCGAATGCCGATGAAATTGCCCGCGT
>CAZADK010000657.1:1335-2648 GCA_964483855.1 uncultured Rhodoferax sp. | reverse complement strand
GGGCGGCGCCTATAATTGAAGGTTTTTGCGATCTCCCAACCCAAAGCCCCATCAGCATGCCGATCTACGCCTACAAATGTGACTCCTGCGCGTTTGCCAAGGACGTCTTGCAAAAGATCTCCGACCCGCCCCTGGGCGACTGCCCTTCCTGTCACGCCGCGGCGTTTCGCAAGCAGCTCACCGCGGCCGGTTTCCAGCTCAAGGGCTCGGGCTGGTACGTGACCGATTTCCGCGGCGGCAACACGGGCGAGGCGTCGAAATCGGACGACAAGCCGTCCGAGTCCGCTGGCATCAAGGCCGATGCCGGCGGGGACACCAAGTCCTCCGGCACCTCGGAAACCAAGACTGAAACCAAGACCGAATCCAAGCCTGCCGCCGAACCGGCGCCCAAAAAAGTGGCGACGACGACCAGCGGCACGGGGTCGGGTAGCTGATCGCTACCTGGGACCTTCTTTCAATGCCGTTTCGCAAATACCTCATTACCGGACTTCTGGTCTGGTTGCCGCTGGCCATCACCGTCTGGGTGATGTTGTGGCTGGTCGGTCTGCTCGATGGCATCTTTGGCAGCCTGTTGTCGGGTGTCGAGGCCTTGTTGCCCGACCCCGGACCCTATCCGATGGTCGAGCGCCTGCGTTCGGTGCCCGGCCTGGGCGTGATCCTCGTGTTCCTGACCCTGCTGTTCACCGGTGCGCTGGTCTCGAACGTCGCTGGGCGCTGGTGGGTTCGGCAATGGGATCGCTTGTTTGCCAACATCCCGGTCATCAAGTCGATCTACAACAGCGTCAAGAAGGTGTCGCATACCCTGTTTTCGAGTGATGCCAAGGCCTTTCGCACCGCGCTGCTGATCCAGTATCCGCGCGCAGGTGTATGGACCATCGCCTTCCAGACCGGCGCACCGCAGGGCGAGGCCGCGCAGCATCTCGGCCCCGATTTCGTCAGCGTCTACGTTCCGACCACCCCCAATCCGACCAGTGGGTTTTTCCTGATGCTGCACCGTTCGGATGTGATCGAACTGGCCATGAGTGTGGATGAAGCACTCACCTACGTGATCTCCATGGGTTCGGTGGCGCCGGGCATCGCGCCGCAACGGATCGAGATCCTGAACCACTAGCCTGTGCCGACGCCCGCCCGGCCGGCCATCGAAAGTTCCAACCAATGACAATGCGTACCCATTATTGCGGCCTCGTGACCGAAGTCTTGCTCGGTGAAACCGTCAGTCTGTGCGGTTGGGTCAATCGCCGTCGTGACCATGGCGGGGTGATCTTCGTCGACCTGCGCGATCGCGAAGGTTATGTGCAGGTGGTCTGTGACCC
>CAZADK010000657.1:0-1325 GCA_964483855.1 uncultured Rhodoferax sp. | reverse complement strand
GGAGGGTTTGCGCAACGAGTTCTGCGTGCAGGTACGCGGCCTGGTGCGCGAGCGACCGACGGGGACCGTCAACGACAACCTGCGCAGCGGCAAGGTCGAGGTGTTGTGCCACGAACTGGTCGTGCTCAACCCGTCGGTGACACCGCCGTTCCAGCTCGACGACGACAACCTGAGCGAGACCACACGCCTGACGCATCGGGTGCTGGACCTGCGACGCCCCTACATGCAGCACAACCTGATACTGCGTTACCGGGTGTCGATGGAGGTGCGCAAGTTCCTCGATGCCCAGGGTTTCATCGACATCGAGACCCCGATGCTGACCAAGTCCACGCCCGAAGGCGCGCGTGACTACCTGGTTCCGAGCCGCGTGCACGACGGTCATTTTTTTGCGCTGCCGCAATCGCCGCAGCTATTCAAGCAATTGCTGATGGTGGCTGGTTATGACCGCTACTATCAGATCACCAAATGTTTTCGAGACGAGGACCTGCGCGCCGACCGGCAGCCGGAATTCACGCAGATCGACATCGAGACCTCGTTCCTGGAAGAGCAGGAGATCCGTGACCTGACCCAGGCCATGATCAAGTCGGTGTTCAAGAACGCGATGGACGTCGATCTGGGCGAATTTCCGGTGATGACCTATTCCGACGCGATGGTTCGTTTTGGCTCGGACAAGCCGGACCTGCGCGTCAAGATGGAGTTCACCGAACTGACCGATGTGATGGCAGACGTGGACTTCAAGGTGTTTGCCAGCGCGGCAACGGCCAAGGGCGGCCGTGTGGTCGGCCTGCGTGTTCCGGGCGGCGCCCGCGATGGTACCGGCCTGAGCCGCGGCGACATCGATGCCTACACCGAATTCGTCAAGATCTACGGTGCCAAGGGCCTGGCCTATATCAAGGTCAACGACGTTGCCGCGGGCGCCGGCGAGCCTTCGGCGCGCTGGACTGGCCTGCAAAGCCCGATCGTCAAGAACCTGCACGACAAGGCGCTGGCGCAAGTCCTTGCCCGCACCGGTGCGCAGGACGGCGACCTGATCTTCTTCGGCGCCGACAAGGCCAAGGTGGCCAACGATGCCATTGGCGCATTGCGGCTGAAGATCGGTCACAGCGAGTTCGGCCGTCAGAACGGACTGTTCGAGGCGGGTTGGCGCCCGCTGTGGGTGGTCGATTTTCCGATGTTCGAGTTCGATGAGGAGGCGCAGCGCTACACCGCAACCCACCATCCGTTCACCGCGCCCAAGGACGGGCACGAGGACTGGATGGCGTCGGAGCCCGAGAAATGTATCTCCAAGGGCTACGACATGGTGCTCAACGGCTGGGAGATGGGTG
>CAZADK010000656.1:0-2652 GCA_964483855.1 uncultured Rhodoferax sp. | reverse complement strand
CCCGATCAAAGCCGCAGGCGCGAAGCGCGGAAAAACAGGTGGTGCCATTGGCGCCGGCCACTGCGCCAAGCGCACACTCGGGAGTCCCGCCTGTTTTGAGCACTGCAGCGGCCCACCCCGAAGGGGGCTGCGGCTTGGGCGGCGTGGCCTCGGCGCACGCTTGCGCGCAGACTCAAAGCTTGACGATCCATCCCGCGTGCACAAGGCCCTCGGGTTCAGCGCACGCGAAGAGCCAATAAGTTCTGCATACCACGCAATAGTGCGCCAGTTTGACTATGTCATTCTGGCCCCAGGATTGCCCGCGCACCGCGTGCCAGTTTGTGCGCCGGCACACAAACCTTGGCGCTCGGCCAGCAAGGCCGAGAACCCCTGTGCATCGACCGGGCGTCCGAAATAGAAACCCTGCCCCTCAACGCAACCCTGCAACTGCAGGTAGGAGCGCTGCGCCGACGTCTCGATGCCTTCAGCCACGACGCGCAAGTGCAGGCTCCTGCCCATGGCGATGATCGCATTGACCAGCAGCGATGTGTCGCCGCGGCTGCCGATGTCGCGTACGAACGATTGGTCGATCTTGAGCGTGTCGATCGGAAACCGCTGCAGGTAACTCAGGCTCGAATAGCCGGTTCCAAAGTCGTCCAGCGCGATCTGTGCGCCCAGATCCTTGAGCCCGTGCAACACGTCGATGGCCGGCTGGGTGTCCTGCATCAACGCGCTTTCTGTCATTTCCATCTCGAGGTGGGCCGGGTCCAGCCCGCTCTCATGCAAGATGGCGTGCACACCCGCCAGGAAGTCCTTGCCGTGGAACTCGATCGCCGACACATTCACCGCGATCCGCCCGACGTCGAGTCCGTCGTCCAGCCACGCCGCCGCCTGTCGGCACGCCTGGCCCAGCACCCAGCGGCCGATCGGACGGATCAGGCCGCAGTCCTCAGCGATGTGCACGAAGGCGGTCGGGTACAGCAGTGCGTGACCGGGCCGGCGCAGGCGCACCAGCGCCTCGGCGCCGGTGATCGTGCCGGTGGCGATGTTGACCTTGGGCTGGTAGTGCAGCACCAGCCCGTCGCCATCGAGCGCATCGCGCAGCGCCACTTCGATCGTCTGCCTGGCGAGTGCGCGCACGTTCATCTCCGGGGCAAACAGCTGGTAGTTGTTGCGGCCCTTGCGCTTGCCGTGGTACATCGCGATGTCGGCCTTGCGGAGCAAGGTTTCGACGTCCCACCCGTGCTCCGGGTAGATGCTGATGCCAATGCTTTGCGTGATGTGCAAGCGGTGCTCGCCGATCGCATAAGGCTGGGCCAGGGCCTCGATCAGTTTGCCGGCCAAGCGCGCGGCGTCTGCGGCACCCTCGACTTCGGACAGTAACACTACGAATTCGTCGCCGCCCTGGCGGCATACCGTGTCCGACTGGCGCACGTTTTGGCGCAGCCGGTCGGCGACGGCCTGGAGCAGCTGGTCGCCCACGGCATGGCCGAGCGAGTCATTGGTGTGCTTGAAATGGTCGAGGTCCAGGTACATCAGGGCGACACACTTGCGTTGGCGTTGCGCGCGTGCAATGTCCTGGGTCAGCCGGTCGGTCAGCAACGCGCGGTTCGGCAAGCCGGTGAGAAAGTCGTGCGTGGCCATGTGGGACATCTGCGCGGCGACACCCTCGGCGGCCTCGGTCATGGTTTGTGCCCGTACGGTCGCCACGACCAGGCGTTCGTTGGCTTCGCGCAACTGCGATTCGGTCAGTGCCGAGAGCGCCGATTGGGCGCGCGCGGCGCTGTCCTGCTGGCGCAGTGTGCTCTCCAGCAGCGCCGTCGCGCATTCGCGCTGCTCCAGCGCGCGTTCGGCGGCCAGCACGGCGGCTTCGCGCCGGGCCAGAGCGGTGCGGTCAGAGTTGCTGGTCTTCACGCTGGTTCCGGGGGCGCGCTGCCGTTGTCCGGCGTGCGCTGCGGCCGGCCACCGAGCAGGCCCTGGAAGTCCAGCACCGGGTCGCCGATGGCAATCTTGCCATCGACGATACCGAATTGCCGGATTTCGTTGCTGTGCACGCTGTCGCGCACCTTGACCACCGCCATCACCCGTCGCAGGTGGCTGTCGATCTCGACATAACGCTGGACAATGATGGCGTCGGTCAGGAACGCGGACCCGTAGGGGCTGAAACGCAGGTCGGTGTAACGGTCTTCCAGCTCGGAGGTCATCAGCACCGTGACGCCCAGACCCGACAGCGACGCGACCATCCGGAACAGCGACTCGCGGAAGTCCTCCCGGAACGTGGGCGCCACGGCCAGTTCGAAACCGGACAGGGAGTCGATCACTACCCGCTTGGCTTTCATCTGGTGGATAAGGGTAATCAGCTGGTGCACGATCTCGTCGATCGAGAGATCGGGCGAGCGGGTGTTGATCAGGCCGATGTGGCCGGCGCGCACCATATCGTCGATCGTGGGACTCCTGGACTGGCTCGGCGTCTGCTCGAATGCCACCATCACGCCCGCTTCTCCCAGGCGCACGCCCTCGGACAGGAACCCGGTGGCGAGGATGGTCTTGCCCGATCCGGACGGGCCGGCCACCAGCAGCGAGTAGCCGGCGGGCAGGCCGCCGCCGAGCATGGCATCCAGAGCCGGCACGCCCGTGGTAAGCCGGTGCTGGCTGCGCGGCTTGGTGCGCCTC
>CAZADK010000655.1:0-2655 GCA_964483855.1 uncultured Rhodoferax sp. | reverse complement strand
GGCTTGATCTGCGTCAGTCCGGCAACACGTGCCGGATACCGGCCCGACAGGTCTGCAGGCGCCTGGAAGATAAAATTGCGGGTTGCCGGCCATCCTGGCGAGGCATCTTCCTCCATCACCCCAGTTATGACTACTCCCAATGTAATGGCCAACGCAATCCGCGCGCTGGCAATGGACGCTGTGCAAAAAGCCAATTCCGGTCATCCCGGAGCACCGATGGGCATGGCGGAGATGGCGGTGGCTTTGTGGGGCCCGAAAACGGCGGGCGACCTGCCCGCCGGCCACCTCAAGCACAACCCCGGCAACCCGCACTGGCTCGACCGGGACCGTTTCGTGTTGTCCAACGGCCACGCGTCGATGCTGCTCTATGCATTGCTGCACCTTTGCGGTTATGCCTTGCCGATGGACGAGTTGAAGAATTTCCGTCAGCTGCACAGCAAGACGCCCGGTCATCCGGAGGTCGGCCTGACGCCGGGCGTGGAGACCACGACCGGCCCGCTGGGCCAGGGTTTTGCCAATGCCGTGGGCATGGCGCTGGCCGAAAAGTTGCTGGCAAGCGAGTTCAACCGCGAGAATCACGCCATCGTCGATCACCACACCTATGTGTTCATGGGTGACGGCTGCATGATGGAAGGTGTCAGCCACGAGGCCGCCGCCCTGGCTGGCGCCTGGAAACTCGACAAGCTGGTGGCGCTGTACGACGACAACGGCATCTCGATCGACGGCCAGGTCACGCCCTGGTTCGTCGATAACACCGCGCTGCGGTTTGTGGCGTATGGCTGGAACGTCGTGGGCCCGATCGACGGCCACGACACGGCTGCCGTGTCCAGGGCCATTTCCGAGGCGCGCGCGCAGGGCGAGCGCCCGACGCTGATCATGTGCAAGACGCATATCGGCCAGGGCAGCCCGAACCGCGCCAACACCGCCAAGGCGCATGGGGAGCCGCTGGGCGCCGAAGAAATCGCGCTGGTGCGCGAGCAACTGGGCTGGAGCGAGCCGCCGTTCGTCGTGCCGCAGAACATCTATTCGGCCTGGGATTCGAAGGCGGCTGGCGAAACGGCCGAGTCGCAATGGGATCAGCGTTTTGCCGCCTACCAGGCCACCCATCCGGAGCTGGCTGCCGAACTGGCGCGCCGCATGCGCGCAGACCTGCCGCGCAGTTTTGCGCAGACCGCCGTCGATACGGTCATCGGCGCCCATGAAAAGGCCGAAACCGTGGCCAGCCGCAAGGCGTCGCAACTCGCGCTGGAGGCCTTCACCGCGGCTTTGCCGGAGATGCTGGGCGGCTCTGCCGACCTGACCGGTTCGAACCTGACCAACACCAAGAGCACGCCGAGCCTGCGTTTCGACCTGCACGGCCGGGTGGTGCAGACACCGGGCGCCAACGGTGCGATGCATGGTGGGCGCCACATCAACTACGGCGTGCGCGAATTCGGCATGGCCGCGATCATGAATGGCGTGGCGCTGCATGGCGGCTACATCCCGTATGGTGGAACCTTCCTGACCTTCAGCGACTACAGCCGCAATGCGATCCGCATGGCGGCGTTGATGAAGCTGCGTGTGGTGCATGTCTTCACCCACGACAGCATCGGCCTGGGCGAAGACGGGCCGACCCACCAGTCGATCGAACACGCGGCGTCGTTGCGCCTGATTCCGAACCTGGACGTCTGGCGTCCGGCCGATACGGCCGAGACGGCGGTGGCCTGGGCGGTGGCGTTGCAGAACCGCGCCATGCCGACCGCCCTGCTGCTGAGCCGCCAGGGCATCAGCTATGCGCCCAAGGGCCACTGCGCCGGCGCGCCCGATGCGGCCGGCCTGGATGCAATCAACAAGGGAGCCTACGTGCTGGCCGAACCCACGGAAGTGGGTCTGCGCAAGAAGGCACAAGCCGTGATCATCGCCACCGGCTCGGAGGTGCAACTGGCGCTCAAGGCGCAGGAACTGCTGGCGGCGCGCAAGATTGCGGTACGGGTCGTGTCCATGCCCAGCACCACTACGTTTGATCGCCAGTCCATCGCCTACAAGACGCAGGTGTTGCCAGTTGGCCTGCCGCGCGTTGCGGTGGAGATGGGTGTTACCGATGGCTGGTGGAAATACGGCTGCGCGGCGGTCGTCGGCATCGACAGTTATGGCGAATCGGCACCGGCACCGGTGTTGTTCAAGCACTTCGGCTTCACGCCGGAGAACGTCGCCGACACGGTGCAGAAGGTGCTGTCCAAGCGCTGACCGGCGCGCCGACGGACAGGCAGCGAATTCATGGAGTTTCATTTAACGGAGGTACAGGATATGGCTATCAAGATTGGCATCAACGGATTCGGCCGGATCGGACGCATGGTGTTCCGGGCGGCGGTGCAGAACTTCAACGACATCGAGGTGGTTGGCATCAACGACCTGCTCGAGCCCGACTACCTGGCCTACATGCTGCGCTACGACTCGGTGCACGGCCGCTTCAAGGGCGAGATCGCGGTCGACGGCAACACGCTGGTGGTCAACGGCAAGCGCATTCGCCTGACCGCGCTGAAGGACCCGGCGGAACTGGCCTGGGGCGCTGTCGGTGCGGATGTGGTGGTCGAATCGACCGGCCTGTTCCTGACCAAGGGGACCTGCCAGAAGCACCTCGATGCGGGCGCGAAGAAGGTGATCCAGTCGGCGCCC
>CAZADK010000654.1:0-2664 GCA_964483855.1 uncultured Rhodoferax sp. | reverse complement strand
ACCGACTACTCAACAGTTCCCCGATCTACTGACAGAGACTCGTCCGACCGTGGATACGGCGACCGCAGCACACTGGTTATCGCGTAAACCACAGACGCTCCGCATTTGGAGCCTGACCGGGCACCCCATCATGCCGCGCCGTGTGAATGGTCGCCTTGCATGGCCGGTTTCTGAATTGCGGCGCTTGCTAGGAGTGCCAGCATGAACGCGCCCCTCAAAAGCGAATGCCCACTGGCGGGTGGGCATCACGCAAATAACCAAAACTCTAATAACGACCTCGATTTTGCCACCGGTGAGCGCCCCCGTAAAGCGTTATCGTCAGCCTTGGCCATCCTGGCCTTGCATGGCTACGCCGTGCTCAAGGGCAGCAACGGCGACTACAGCGTGAGTAGGCGGGGAATATCGCAGGGCTGCGATGATCTCGAAGCCCTGCAAGACTTCGCTCGGCAGATCGGAGCGCAATCATGAGCTTCGACCGCAACCTATTGCCAGACACGCCAAGCTATTTTGAGTCTCAAGGTTTGGTGCTCGCTGGGCCACGTTCCGCAAAGTGGCGCACAACTCGATGTGCGTTCCACGACGGCAGCGATTCCATGCGCGTGAATACCGCATCGGGGGGTTGGGTCTGCATGGCCTGCGATGCCAGCGGCGGCGATGTGCTCAGCCATCACATGCAGCTTCATGGCATGGAGTTCGTCGAAGCTGCCAAGCAACTCGGCGCATGGATTGACGACGGCAAAGAGGCGCCCCGTCAAACACCTGCACCACTGCCACCACGAGCCGCGCTAAGCGTCTTGGCATTCGAGTCAACCCTAGCCGCAGTCGCAGCCGGGAACGTGGCGCATGGCGTGATCCTGACCGACAAGGACCTTGCCCGCCTGCTGACCGCAGCCAACCGCATAAACAGAATCAGCGAGGTCTACCAATGAAAGACCGCAAAGAATACGACCATCTCGCCAATCAGCTTGACAACGAAATCAACGCGCGTAATGGTGACCGACCCACACCTGACGATGGCCCCGACCATCATCGCAATGCACCGCGCCCTGATCCGGCATGCCTGTATGGGCTGATCGGCGACATTGCGCGGGCTGGCAGTGCCAACACCGAGGCGAATCCCTACGCCATCGCGTTGAACAGCATGGCCTATTTGAGCGCAGCCATCGGACGCGGCGCATTTACGTACATCGGCAACAGTCGGCACCATGCCCGTATCTTTGGCCTACATGTCGGGAGAACCGGTATCGGTCGCAAGGGTGACGCGGCATCGCTGATCCATCGCCTGGATATGTCAATTCGTGCGGCTGACGACGCCAGCGGGACCACCATCGCGCCGCAAGTTCACTCAGGCGGCTTGTCTACCCGCGAAGGCCTGGCGCTGATGATTCACGATGGATGGAAGCAAGGGAAAAACGAAGTCGAGCCGATCCACGATAAGAGACTGTGGGTGATCGAATCCGAGTTCGTCAATGTGCTGATGCAATCTAAGCGGGATGGCAACACTTTGTCGTCGGCGCTGCGCGACGTATGGGACGGCGTGAGCATCAAGCCAGCCACCAAAGGCTACCCGCGCATCTGGGCATCAGACCCGCACATCTGCCTGAGCGCTGCCATCACCCCAAGCGAGCTTCGCAGCGTGATCGCCGCCCGCGAGCTGACGAATGGTTTTGCCAACCGCTTCATGACGATATGGGCCGAGCGCACCCGCATGATTCCGTTCCCTCGGGCAACACCTCAGGACGAGGTGGACACCCTGGCGCAAAGGATGATCGCGGTTGTCAGGTTCGCCGGCGGCGACCGGTTCGTTGATCGCGACGTGCTGCAAGTCACCATGAGCTCTGCCGCCCAGGTGCTGTATGCCGATCTGTACATGGGCGAGCTGAGCGACCAATCCGGCGGCGAGCTTGTTACTGCCCTGCTCGAACGTCGGGCACCAGTCCTGCGCCGCCTGGCAATGCTTTTCGCGCTGTGCGACCTCAAGACCGAGGTTGACGTACAGCACATTGAAGCGGCGTTGGCCTGGACTCGCTACTGGACCGATAGCGTGAAGTTCATCTTCAACGACGGCGCTGGCGAGGCTGCAACGGCTGAGACCAACGATACCGCCCGGCTGATCGTGGAGCACATCGAAAAGCACGGTAAGGCTTCGCGATGGGAAATCACCACGCAATGCTTCCAAGGGCACAAATCGAAGTCGGTGATCGATGCGGCGCTGGATGAACTGTTGGCGGCAAGCCCTGCCCGAATCGTGGTGCAGACCACCCAGCGACCAAAGGGTACGCCCGGCACGGCGACAAAAATCTACTCTGTGGCTGCGAAGTGTGCGAAGTCTGCGAAGCGTGAGCATCCATGCGGGTTACAGCCCGATTTTGACCCTGCGAAGTCTTGCGAAGTGTGCGAAGTGAGCCCCGCCGACGAAACCACACTTCGCACACTTCGCACACTTCGCGAAGTGCCAAATCAGGCTGGAGACCACGCCAGCATTGACACTTCGCACACTTCGCACACTTCGCACCCTGATCTAGAAAATTCTGATGACGCGGAGGTTTTCTAAATGTCGCTGCCCGTCCAATCCATGGTCGAAACTTTGCGCGGAGCTGGTTTCAGCCTGTCGGTTACCGCCGATGGTGGACTGGCAGTGTCACCGGCCAGCCGCTTGACGCC
>CAZADK010000653.1:0-2668 GCA_964483855.1 uncultured Rhodoferax sp. | reverse complement strand
TGGGCCGAGTTACCAGGCGATCCTGGCGCAGCCGCCCGGCACGGTGCGCGGCCAGATCCGCCTGACCGAGCAAGGTGAAGTCATCGGTTCCAAATATGCGAATCCGGAGATCGGCCGCCGCAACCTGGAGACGCTGGTGGCCGCGACGCTGGAGGCCACGCTGATGCCGGCCACCAAGCCGGTGAGCCAGCAGTTCCTGCAGACTGCCGCCGCACTGTCGCAGACCAGCATGGCGGCCTACCGCAAGCTGGTCTACCAGACGCCGGGCTTCGACGATTATTTCTTCGGCGCCACGCCGATACGCGAGATCACCGAACTGCACATCGGCTCGAGGCCTTCGTCGCGCAAATCGTCGCAAGCGATCGAAGACCTGCGCGCCATCCCCTGGAGCTTCAGCTGGGGCCAGTGCCGGCTGACCCTGCCCGGCTGGTACGGTTTCGGCTCGGCCATCCATGAATTCCTGCAGGCGCCGGGGCCGGCCGCGCGCAAGGAGCGCATGGCGCTGCTGCAGAAAATGGAGCGCAACTGGCCCTTCTTTCGCGCGCTGTTGTCGAACATGGACATGGTCATGGCCAAGAGCGACCTGGCGCTGGCCTCGCGTTATGCGGAGCTGGTGGGCAACACGCGCCTGCGCAAGAAGATCCTGGGCAGCATCGAGGCCGAGTGGCACCTGACCTCGGACGCGTTGGCGCAGATCACCGGCGACAAGCACCGGCTGGCCAACAACGCGGCGCTGCAGCGCTCGATCCGGCATCGGTTTCCGTACATCGACCCGCTGCATCACCTGCAGGTCGAACTGATACGGCGATACCGCGCCGGCACGGTCGATGACCGGCTGCGCCGCGGCATCCACATCTCGATCAACGGCATCGCAGCCGGCCTGCGCAATACCGGCTGAACCCGCCCGCGCCAGGCCAGCGACAGGAATTGAAGCCGACGCGCAGCGCATCGCACCATAGGCGGGCCAGCCGGCAGCATCGACCGGCCGCCCGACATACCGCCGCGGCAGGGCGTAAAAGGCCGCAAGACGACCAGGCAATTGCGAATCACCTGGAACACCGCGAACATCGGCACAGGCCGCTGCAACTGCAGCCGCGCGGCATATCGCGCCTGGCCATCGTCGATGCGCCAATGGCGGTCCGTCATGCCGGCGTGTTCAGCAACTCACGCACCGCCGCCAGTTGCCGGCGCGACACCGCCAGCACCTCGTCGATACCGTGCAGGCGGACCGCCCAGCCTTCGCCCTCCTCCTCGTCGAAATGTTTCTCCAGCGCGCGCACCAGGCGCCGTGCCACCAGCGCGTTGCGGTGGATACGCAGGAAAATCGCGCCGTGGCGCTCCTCGAGTTCGCTCAGCGAGCCGTCCAGGATCAGGCTGCGTTGTGCGGTGCGCAGCGTGATGTACTTGAGCTCCGCCTTGAGGTAGACGACCTCGGCTACCGGCACGCGCTCGGTCCGTCCGCGGTCCTGGACGGTCAGGAAACCGGCGGCAGCCGGGGGTTGCAATGCGGCGGCCGCCAGCCGGCGTCGCTCCACCTTCTGCAACGCCAGTGCCAGGCGCGACAGGCGCACCGGTTTGGTCACGTAGTCGACCGCCTCCAGATCGAACGCCTGCAGCGCGTGTTCGGCGTGCGCGGTGACAAAGACGATGCAGGGTGCTTCGGGCATGCTCGACAGGCGCTGTGCCAGCGTCAGGCCATCGGAGCCCGGCATGCGGATATCGAGCAGCAGCACGTCGGCCGTTTCGCGCGCGAGCAACTCCAGTGCCTGCGCCGCAGTGGCCGCCTCGCCCACGACCCGCACCGGTGGCAATGGACACTGCTCGAGCAACACCCGCATGCGCGAGCGAGCCAGCAACTCGTCGTCGACGATCACGGCCCGCAGCGGAACCTGGGCCGCGGGCTGGGTCACCGGGGTACCCTGCGTGCCGCGCACCGCGGACTCATACCGGTACCTCGATGCGCACCTGGTAGACACCATCGACCAGGCCGCTGCGAAAACGGGCCTGCACATCGTGCAACAGGCGCAGGCGGTCGCGCACGTTATCCAGCGCGACGCCGTGGCCTGGCGCGCCGGCGCCCGCCGGCACGGTGTTGGTCACCTTGATCACCACCACCGAGCCGCGACGTCGGGTGGACACACGGACTGTCGCACCGTGCTCGCTCGGCTCCACCCCATGGCGCACCGCATTCTCGACCAGCGGCTGCAGCAGCAGCGGCGGCAATATCGCCCGCCCCGCCGAGGAGTCGAGCTCCCATTCGAGCTGCAGCCGCTCGCCAAAGCGCACCTGCTCGATCGCCAGGTAACGCCGCGCCAGCTTGATCTCGTCGGCCAGCGTGGCCGATTCGCCCTGGTCCACCAGCGCATGGCGGAACAGGTCGCTGAGGTCCTCCAGCAACGACTCGGCCTTGGCCGGTTCGGCGCGCACCAACGCGATTGCGCTGTTGAGCGTGTTGAACAGGAAATGCGGCCGGATGCGCGATTGCAGCTCCGACAGCCGCGCGGTGGTCGCTGCCGGCGCCCGGGCGCGCTCGCGCATCACCAGCGCGGCCACGAGAGCCGCTGCCAGCGTCGCGCCGGTGGCCGCACAGGCGATCCACGGCGCCTGGTCCAGCAACCCGACCACCAGCAGCGTCGCACATCCATACAGCCCTGCTAGGGCGCCCAGC
>CAZADK010000652.1:0-2668 GCA_964483855.1 uncultured Rhodoferax sp. | reverse complement strand
ACGATAGCCCCGTGGTCGGCCACCGCCTGCTCGCCCGACTGCAACTCCGGCACCGCGATCGCCCGGGTGCGCTGGTGCATGTCGCGCCACCTGGAGCGCAACCATAGCCTGACGCTGCGGGTGGCGGCGCTGCATCCGGACTATTTCGAGGCCGAGGACGACAACGATGCTGATGCCTGATTTCGAGGTGCTTGACCCGCGGTTTACGCGTTACGCGCTGGGCAACGTTCACCTGGAGCGACTGGCAACCGGCTGCCGCTGGTCCGAGGGGCCGGCCTATGTCGCCGCCGGGCGATACCTGGTGTGGTCGGACATTCCCAACGACCGTGTCATGCGCTGGGACGAGACCGACGGCTCGGTATCGGTGTTCCTGCAGCCGGCCTGGAACGCGAATGGCCACACGGTGGACCGGCAGGGCCGCTTGATCGGCTGCGAGCACCGGGGCCGCTGTGTGTCGCGTATCGAGCACGATGGGCGGCGCACGGTGCTGGCCGACCGCTTCGGCGGCAAACGGCTCAATTCGCCCAACGACGTGGTCGTCAAGTCCGATGGCAGCATCTGGTTCACCGATCCGACTTACGGCATCGATTCCGACTATGAAGGCGACGTCGCGCCGTCCGAGATCGGTGGCTCGTTCGTCTATCGCATCGATCCCGATGACGGCGGGGTGACGACGGTGGTCAAGACCATGGCCAAGCCCAACGGCCTGGCGTTTGCGCCCGACGAGCGCAGCCTGTACGTGGCCGATACCGGTGCTTCGCATGCGAGCGACGGTCCGCGCCATATCCGCCGGTTCGCACTCGCGCCCGAAGGGCGCGCCGTTGCCGACGACGGCCCGGTGTTTGCGAGTTGCAGCGTCGGGCTGTTCGATGGGATGCGGGTTGATGTGCACGGCAACGTCTGGGCCAGCGCCGGTGATGGCGTTCATTGCCTGGATCCGGACGGATCGCTGATCGGCAAGATCCGCGTGCCCGAGGTCGTGGCCAATGTGTGTTTCGGCGGCCCGAAGCGCAACCGCCTGTTCATCTGCGGCACGACCAGCCTGTATGCGATCTACCTGCGCACGAGCGGCGCGGCGTGGCCGGTTTGAACCCTATCAGGGAAATCCCCCGGCTGACAAGCCGGGTCCGATCTGAAACCATGGACTGCGTGGCGCATCCGGCGCGTCATGCGGGCCGACAGCCATCCTCACGGGTGGAAAGGCGCCGGTTATTGCAACCATCACTACGAAGGAGATAGACATGAAACGGTTCTTGTTGACATTGGCGGCGTGTGCGATACCGGTCATCGCGGCAGCGCAGGCCTGGCCGGACAAGCCTTTGAAGGTGGTGATTCCGTTCGGCCCGGGCGGCTCGAGCGACCTGATGGCGCGGCTGCTGCAAAAGACGATCGAGGACGAAAAACTGCTGCCGCAGCCGATGGCCATCGTCAACGTGAAAGGGCATTTCTCGATCGGCGCGCAGCAGGTCAAGAACGCCGCGCCCGACGGCACCAACTTCCTGGTGCTGCACCTGGCCTTGCTGTCGGGCGAGGTGGTCGATCCGGGCAAGGGCGTCTCGTACCGTGACTTCGAGCCGGTGGCGGTGACCGGCGGCTTCTGCCTGCACCATATCGTGCGGGACGACGCGCCCTGGAAAACGCTCGACGACCTGGTCAAGGCGGCCAAGGCCAAACCCAGCACCATCCTGTTCGGTGTCAACATCGGTGCGCTGAATCACCTGGGTGGCGGATTCCTGGAGCAGGCTACCGGCGCGAAATTTCGCTTCGTGCAGATTGGCGGGGGCTCCGAGAACTACGCGGCGCTCAAGGGTTCGCAGACCCAGACCACGATGCTCTCGAGCTCTGAATACAGCAACTTCAAGGCCGGCGGCATGCGGTCCCTCGGGTATACCGGCCCGACCCGACTGGACAGCGAACCCGACGTGAAGACCACCAAGGAGCTCGGCCTGGGTTACGAGTTCTGCATCAACAACTACTGGTTCGCACCCAAGGGAACGCCCAAGGCGGCGATCGACGGCATGGCCAATGCGCTCGAGAAGGCGATGCAGTCGCCAGCGCTGCGCAAGGTGCAGGCCGAACGCGCGTCGACCATCGAATTCCTCAAGGGCGAGGCGTTCAAGAAGAACCTGGACGACACCTTCAAGGCGGTCGAGCCGATTGCCAAGACCCTGGTCAGTGGCAAGTGACCGTTGCGCATGGATGCCAGTGAAAGCCGGGCCGAGACCGCTCTGGCGTTGATCGCGATCGCGCTCTCGGCCCTGTTCCTGTTCGAAGGCACCAAGCTCAAGCCTGGCGTGTTCGAGCCGATCGGGCCGGGCGCGGTGCCAATGGGCGTGGCTGTGCTCACCATCATCCTGAGCCTGCTGGTGCTGCATGCGCGTTGGCGCTTCGCCCCGGAACCACCCGGGCGCTCGGCCGACTCACCGGTGGCCATGCCCGAGCGCTGGCTGCTGATGCTGGGTGTGTCGGCGCTGACGCTGGTATACGGGGCGCTGCTTCACGCCGGCCTGGTGCGTTACGGTTATGCGACGGTGGTCTACCTGCTGGCCATGTTCCTGCTGATGTCGGACCGGCTGCGGCAGGACTTGCCCTGGGCCATCGGCCTGTCGCTGGCGTTCGGCATGGGCCTGGACTATGTGTTCCGCTACCTGCTGGTGGCGGACCTACC
>CAZADK010000651.1:0-2671 GCA_964483855.1 uncultured Rhodoferax sp. | reverse complement strand
AGCGAATTCCGCGACTACCAAGGCCCCTGCAGCGAAGAAGGCAGCAGCGAAGAAGGCAGCAGCGAAGAAGGCAGCGGCGAAGAAGGCAGCGGCGAAGAAGCCAGCAGCGAAAAAGGCAGCAGCCAGGAAAACTGCGGCCAGGAAATCGGCCGCCAAGCAGTAGTCTGCCGACGCGGCCAGACCCGTGTTCTAGCACTCCTGCGCAACGCGATGAGGATTGCTTGTGGCGGCCAGCACGTTGAAGGTGGTCAGGTCGATACCGGCGGTCTGCACGATGGCCAGCAGGCCGATCAGCAGCACCAGGTAACGCGCCAGCGTGCCCACCGCCTGGCGTACGCCCGCGTCCAGCCGTGACTGCAGCAGCGGGCCGTTGGCCAGCCATACCTGCAGGCGGCGCGCCACCCAGATCAGCAGCAACACCAGCACCAGCAAATAGACCAGCGACCAGATCGTGACCTCGGTCTCGGCCGTCTTGATGATCGGCCATTGCAGCTTGCGATACAGCGTCTGCAGGAATTGGCTTATCGGCTCCATCGGGTTCTCCAGCAGGCCGGCAAACCACCGGCCCCGTTGCAGATCACAACAACAACACGGTTGCAAGACCGAGGAACGCGAAGAAACCGATGACGTCGGTCACCGTCGTCAGGATCACGCTGCCCGCCAGCGCCGGGTCGATGCCCAGTCGCTCGAGTATCAACGGAATCGCCAACCCGGCCAACGCGGCGCACAGCAGGTTGATCAGGATGGCCGCGCCCAGCACCGCGCCGATACCCCAGTCGCCGAACCACGCCACTGCCAGCAAGGCGATCACGACGGCCCACAACACGCCATTGAGGACCGAAACACCGATCTCGCGGCCCAGCAAGACGCGGATATTGCCTTTCTGCACCTGGCCCAGTGCCAGGCCGCGGATCACCAGCGTCAGCGTCTGGCTGCCGGCAATGCCGCCCATGCTCGCGACGATCGGCATCAGCACGGCAAGCGCCACCAGTTGGGACAAGGTGGCCTGGAAACGGCCGATCACCCAGGCCGCGAGGAAGGCGGTGACCAAATTGATGCCCAGCCAGACCGCGCGCCGGCGCGAACTCACCAGCACCGGGGCGAACATGTCGGCCTCGTCGTCCAGGCCGGCCATCTGCATCATCGCGCGGTCGGAGTTCTCGCGGATCAGGTCGACCACGTCATCGACGGTGATGCGCCCGATCAGCCGATTGTTCGCATCGACCACCGGCGCGGACAACAGGTCCAGGTCCTGGAATATCCGGGCCACGTCGGCACTGTCGGTCTGCACCGGTATGCCGGCGATGTCGGTGTGCATGAGCTCGGACACCCGGCGCGTGGGCAGCGCGACGACCAGTGTGTCAAGCCGCAAGGTTCCCTGGTAGTTGCCCTGGCGGTCGACCACCATCAGCATGTCGGTGTGCGGCGGCAGGGACTCCAGCAGACGCAGGTATCGCAGCACGGTGCCGACCTTGACATCGGCCCGCACCTCGATCACGTCGGCATTCATCAGGCCGCCGGCGGAGTCCTGCGGATACGACAACATGGACTCGAGTTGCTCGCGCCGGCTGCCGGTCGTGGTCAGCATCAACCGGTTGCCCAGCTCCGCGGGAAGCCCCTGGATCAGATCGACCAGGTCGTCGAGCTCCAGATGCTGCGCCGACGCCATCAGGTCGTCGAGGTCGAGTTCCTGGGCCAGCGCGACGCGGATCTCGTCGTGCAGGTAGGTCAACACCTTGCCGGCGCGTTCGGTATCGACCATGCTCCACACCGCGCCCCGCTCCTCGGGCGGCAAGGCCTCCAGCAATCCGGCGACCTTGGCCGCGTGCATGCGCCGCAGCGTCTTGGCCACGCGTTTGAGCCGCCCGGCCCCCAGCGCCTTGCGCACCGCGTCGAGTTGGTTCAGGCCGCCTTGGCTCTTTGCCTGCCGCTGCTCGGCCTGCTCGGCGACCGAGTCCTCCCCCGACTCGCCGGCCAGCTGGCTGCTCAGCGCCAGGTTCAGGTGCGGCTGGATACGGGCCTCCAGGCCAGGCTCCACCTGCTGCCACAAGGCGGCGCGCTGATCCTGGTCCAGCATTTCCAGCAACGCAGCGGTCTTGGCCGGATGCATGCGCGAGAGAAACTTGCGCACCCGCTTGTTCCGGCCATCCGACAAGGCCTGGATGATCTGCTCGATGTCGGTCGGCGCGCGCTGGCCTTCGGGGCGTTCAGGGTCGTTCTGCATCACAGGGGCCAGATCAGCAGCAGCATCGGAATACTCACGACCGCCACCAGCACCTCCAGCGGCAGGCCCAGGCGCCAGTAGTCGCCAAAGCGGAATCCGCCCGGGCCCAGGATCAGTGTGTTGTTCTGATGTCCGATCGGCGTCAGGAAGGCGCAGGAGGCGCCGATCGCCACCGGCATCAGCAGCGCCATTGCTCCCACGTTGTTCATGAACCCCGACAACAGGGCACCGAGCCCGATCAACGCCGCCATGCTTGCCGTCGCACCGGCGTCTTTCGGCAGGGCGTGGCGCGTCAGCACATCGACCGCCCCTGACGACTGCAGGCCGCGGCTGAGCACCAGCACGCAGGCCACCGAGATCACGGCCGGATGGCCAAAGCCGGAGAACGCCTGGCCTGCCGGCACCAGCCCGATCACCACGCAGGCGAGCAAGGAAGCGGTTGCCACC
>CAZADK010000650.1:0-2671 GCA_964483855.1 uncultured Rhodoferax sp. | reverse complement strand
CCCTGTATTGCGGCAACAGGTTCTCGATCGCAACTTGCCGGATGCCGGTGAACGGTTCGAGCCGCAACACCGTGTTGGTTGCACTGCGGTCCCATTTGGACTTGGGCAGATCAGCATCGCAATCCGACGACCGCATCGTGGCACTCCATCAACTTCCTGAAGGATTCATGGTCATGCGTCGTGAAGCGGGATTGCCTGTACGGCTCCGGTACGGCAACTGCCTGATCGAGGCTGCGCGCAGCTTGCAACGTCTCAGCGTTGATTCCAATGGACATCGCCCAACTCCAGCAGTCATTGAGACAGTTCGCCGCCGAACGGGAGTGGGAGCAATTCCACACGCCCAAGAACCTGGCCATGGCGCTCATGGTCGAGGCGGCTGAACTTGCGGAAATATTCCAATGGATGACTCCGCAGGAGTCGCGAAGCGCCCATGGTGATGAAGTGGTGCACGAGCACATTGGGGAGGAAATTGCCGATGTGCTGCTGTACTTGCTTCAACTTGCCGACCGCAGTTCGATAGACCTCGATCGCGCTGTTGGCAAAAAGCTGGTGAAGAACGCCAGGAAGCACCCGTCGACCAAGTTTGGTCTCCCGCCAGGACCGGTGGCCAACCCGAGCCACTGGCGGCCACGGGCACTGCAAGCTTGATCGTCCAACTCCACGAGAAAGTCATGCCGCCAGACTCAATCCGCATCCGGCGAAGCGGCATCCAGTGCGTCGAGGTCGGCCAGATCCTTGTGGCGACCCGATGCACGTTTGTTGGTCTTGAAGTCTTCCAGCGCAATGAAATTCAGACTCTGTCCATCCAGAGCCACAACAAAACGCCGCTCAAAGCTCGGCGCAAACGCGACGCCGTCGATACTGGTGAGCAAATCGATACGGCGTGGCGGGTAGCCCAATTGAATGACGCGGTTGGGCGTTGTCAGGTCTTCCAGGCCAATGCCCAGCGCCCCGAAGCCAAACTGGTCCAGCGCGGCAAGCAAGCGCCGGGCATTTGCCGGGTCTGTTCCGATCCAGAAATCCAGGTCACCGGTGTACCGTGGGTGGCCGTAAGCGGCCAGCGCATAAGCGCCAACAATCAGGTAGTCAACCCGGTTTGAGGTGAGTAATGCAACAAACTCTTTGAAGTCTTCGTTGAGCATCCTGGCTCCCCATTTGCTGCCGCAGCAATTCCACGGCAGCCAGCCGCGCTGCCACTGGCTGAGACAACCAGTACTGCAGATCACCCGAAGCCCTGCGCTCATCGGGGTGCAAAGCTGCTTTTTGAACAACGCGTTGCATGGTCATCGGTGGATTGTCGGTGATTTAACAGGTGGCGCGTGATCGCGCGGTGCACCACCTGCAGCACCGGCGTGACCAGCACCGGTTGTGCGGCCAGCAGCAGGCGCAGCGGGATGGGCAGTGACAGCACCCAAGGGCGCGCCGGCACGCGCTGGAGGACTCAACATCACCGCCCTGACCGGCGAATTTCTGGCCCAGGGCGAGGTGTTCGTGACGCTTGCCGGCGTCGGTAGCGCATCGGCACCGTCGCGACAACTGCCAGTGCTGGCACGGAGAACGTTCTAGCCAACCGGGGGCGAACCGCAGTAGACTCGACAAAATTCAACTCGCCCGGGGGTCGACATGGCACTATTCGGCAAGAAGTCAGACGATCAGACACGTTCCTGGGCCTCGCCATCGCCATCCGATCCCCTGCCGCCGCCGGTAGCAACACCGTCGGTCAAATACGGCATCGCCGACGCGATCACACTCATCCGGGGTTTGCCACTGGGCGAAAACGGTGATCTGGTGATCCAGGTGGTGCGCGCCACGCTCGCATCGTTGAAGGTGCGCTTGTCGGACATCATCGAAGATGCAACACGCAAACAAAAACTGACCCAGGAGCGTATTGCGACAGCACTCGGGCAGGTCGCGGCGCTGGAACAGAAACTGGCGGAACATCACCTGGAAATCAAGGCGCTGGAGGCTGACCTCAAGGAAACGACCGAGGTCAAGGAACGGCTGGTGGCCGCCGAGCGATCCAGTGGCGACGACACCAGCCCCGGCATCGGGCTGGCGGGGCAGCCTGAAGCCGCCCTGCGCACGTAGGCGGTGCGATGCACCGACCGCGGTAGCTTGCCCAGGGGGCGCCTCCGCCACCCGCGCCGCGCCACATCGCGCAGGCTGCCCGAGAAGAACCTGGCGGTCGAACTGCTGGGGGGGCGACTGCAAAGAGAGATCAAGAGCAAGTTCGCCCGCAACGTGGTGCAGAGCAAGCAGTTCTCCCAGATGCTGGCCAACGTGATCGCCCGCTACCAGAACAGGTCGATCGAGACCGCCCCGGGCCAAGCTCAGGCTGCGGGTCAAGCGGATTTTGCGCAGATGGAAATACCCGCCTGACGGGCAGGATACGGCCGTGGAGCTGGTGTTGAAGCAGGCCCAGGCGCTGGAGGGGTAGCTGCGCAGAGGCTCGGCCATCCATTGCCATCTTCGGCGGATAGCGGCGCAGGCGATCGAGGCGCCCCGCGCCGCGCTCGGCTCCGTAGCCTGCGCGACACCACCGCCGGCTCCGCGGCGCCGTCGCTCAGGGCGCGCGCGGCGGCAACTTCTGCGCGTCGAGCTTATCCCTGTATTCCTGCAACAGGTTCTCGATCGCAACTTGCCGGATGCCGGTGAACGGCTCGAGCCGCAA
>CAZADK010000649.1:2066-2672 GCA_964483855.1 uncultured Rhodoferax sp. | reverse complement strand
GTGCCATGCATCATCGAGAAACGCCGTGCCATCGATGCCGGCGCGTGCCCGCGGTGCGCGAGTACCTGCTCGGTCTGCAGCAACGGATCTGCGAGTCGATCGCCGGCATCGATGGCACGGCGTTTCTCGATGATGCATGGCACAAGGCGCCGCAGGAAGCGCTGCAGGGCGATGGACTGACCCGCATCCTGGAGCAGGGCAAGGTGTTCGAGCGGGCGGGTTGCGGCTTCTCGCACGTGCGGGGCAAGGCATTGCCGCCCTCGGCGACCCAGAATCGAGCGGAACTGGCTGGTGCGCCCTTTGAGGCGCTCGGGGTTTCGCTGGTATTCCATCCGCACAACCCCTATGTGCCGACGGTGCACATGAATGTGCGCATGCTGGCCGCGTTTCCCGGCTCGGACCGGGAGGTCTGCTGGTTCGGCGGTGGCATGGACCTCACCCCGTATTACGGCTTCGAGGAAGACGCGGTGCATTTCCATGCCGCCTGCAAGGGGGCGCTCGAACCCTTCGGAGCCGACCTGTATCCGCGTTTCAAGCACTGGTGCGATGAGTATTTCTTCCTCAAGCACCGCCAGGAGCAGCGCGGCGTGGGCGGCGTTTTATTCG
>CAZADK010000649.1:0-2056 GCA_964483855.1 uncultured Rhodoferax sp. | reverse complement strand
TTCGACACCGGTTTTGCAGTGCAGCGTGCCGTGGGCGACGCATTCCTGCATGCGTACCTGCCCATCGTGCAGCGTCGCGGTGCGATGCTCTTTGGCGAACGCGAGCGTGATTTCCAGCTGTATCGGCGCGGGCGCTACGTCGAGTTCAACCTGGTCTGGGATCGCGGCACCCATTTTGGCCTGCAGTCCGGCGGACGCACCGAGTCCATCTTGCTCTCGATGCCCCCGCTGGTGCGCTGGTCCTATCAGGAGCACGCGCAGCCGGGCACGCCCGAGCACGATCTGGTGCACCGGTTTCTGTTGCGACGGGACTGGGTTTGACCCCACCAGCTGACCCGGTACGGCGCCTGGGGGTGTTCGGTGGCGCCTTCGATCCGCCGCATGGCATGCACCGGATGCTGGTCGAGACGGCGCTCAAGCAGTTGCAGCTCGACCGGCTGCTGGTCGTGCCCACCGGGCAGGCCTGGCACAAGAGCCGTCCGTTGACCGACGCCACGCACCGCCTGGCGATGGTCCAGCTAGCGTTCGACGGCCTGGAGAAGGTGTGTATCGACCGGCGCGAGATCGAACGCGCGGGACCCAGCTATACCGTCGATACACTAGCCGAACTGCAGATTGAATTTCCCGCCGCCGAGCTGTTCCTGATCATCGGACAGGACCAGGCGCGGGCCTTGACCAGCTGGCGCAAATGGCGGCAGGTCCCGGCCCTGGCTACAATCGCGATCGCCGAACGTGCCGATGCGCATTCGGACAGCACCCGGTTCCAACCACCCGAAGATCTGCGCCAGCGCTTCGTGCAGCTGCAGTTGCCGCCATCCGACACCAGCGCCACCGATATCCGCCAACGTGCCAGCAGCGGCCAGAGTTTGGCTCCTCTGGTGACTGATCCGGTTGCGCGTTATATTGTTCTCCATCGCCTATACCAGACCACCTGATGACAACTGAAACCGCCGCCAAACGCAATACCCAGAAGCTCCAGCGAGCCATCGTCGATGGGCTCGAGGATGTGAAGGCCCAGGATATCCAGGTGTTCGACACCGAACATCTGTCATCGCTGTTCGAGCGGGTCATCGTGGCTTCGGGCACCTCGAACCGCCAGACCAAGGCCTTGGCGGCCAGTGTGCGCGACGCGGTGCGCGAGGCGGGTTTTCCCAAGCCACGCATCGAAGGCGAGGCCAATGGCGAGTGGATCATCGTCGATTGTGCGCAGGCGGTCGTGCACATCATGCAGCCGACCTTCCGTTCCTACTACCAC
The DNA here is from genome assembly GCA_964483855.1 of uncultured Rhodoferax sp. Taxonomy (GTDB): domain Bacteria; phylum Pseudomonadota; class Gammaproteobacteria; order Burkholderiales; family Burkholderiaceae_C; genus CAISIP01. Next base: position 801 of record CAZADK010000649.1, on the reverse strand, counting down.
CTCGAGGAGTTGTGGGGCGAGAAGCCGGTGCGGCTGAAGTTCGGCGCCAGCAAGCCGGTGACCGAGGCGCCGGTCGCGAAAAAGTCCGTCGCAGCAAAAGCTCCGGCGAAAAAGGCGGCAGCAACCCAGGCGCCGGCCAAACACTCCGCCGGCGCACGCGGCGCGCGTCCATCGAAGGCTGGTGCTGGCCGCTCAAGCCCGGCCAAGGCTGGTGCTGGCCGCTCAAGCCCGGCCAAGGCTGGTACGCCGCGCGTAGACAAACCGGCCGCGGTCACGGTCAGGACCGTTGTCGTTTCCAAACCCACGCGCAGGGCGCCGGCGACCCCCAGGCGCGGCGCCGCACCGACAAAGACGGCAGCGCCGCGCAAACCACCGCCGCGCCAGGCCTGAGCGTGCGAGGCAATCGCTTGAGCCCGGATCCGTGAAGCTGGTCGTAGTCGCCGTCGGCCAACGTCTGCCGGCATGGGCACAGACCGCCTGGGACGATTACGCAAAACGTTTTCCGCCGGAGCTGCGGCTTGAACTCAAAGCGGTCAAGGCCCAGGCCCGCGCATCCATGGCCGTGCCGGCGATCCTTTCAGCCGAGCGCACCCGGATCGAGGCGGCGATCAGCCCCGGCTGCCGGGTTGTCGTGCTCGACGAGCATGGCACCTCGGTCACCACCAAGGTGCTGGCCTCCCGGTTGCGGCAGTGGCAACTCGATGCCGCTGACGTGGCGCTGGTCATCGGCGGCCCGGACGGACTGGAGCCGGCGTTCAAGCAGGCGGCGCACGAACGCCTGCTTGAACGCCGGCTCCAGTC
>CAZADK010000648.1:0-2674 GCA_964483855.1 uncultured Rhodoferax sp. | reverse complement strand
CGGCGCGGTGGGAGCCAGGAATCACGCGCAAGCACCCGTTCTCCGCGGTGCTGTCGGCCAGGGCCACCCAGGCCGTCACCGCCTCTTCCGGCTCCAGGCCGTAATGCACCGAGTCCTGGTGCCAGTGAATCACCTTGGGGTCCCCGGGGTTCTTGATGAAGAAGGCCGAGCCCCACACGAACAGATCCGGGCCCAGCAGCGACTCCACGGCGTCCAGGATCGCTGGGTGGCTCACCAGAGCGCACAGCCAGGGGTAGACCAGGTGTGGCTTGTAGTACTCCCGGTCACGTGCCGGGCCGGGCCGGGTCTGGGCCTCGTTGAGCAGGGCCAGCAATTCCGCCGACTCCCTTGTCGAAAGGGCGGGGACGGGCGCCAGGTAACCCTGCTCCCGGAATTGCGCCGCCTGGGTGGCGGTCAGGCTTGCGGTCATGCTCGGTGCTCCTGCGAAAGGCCCGGTCACGTCACTCTCCGTGGGCCATCACCACCGGTGTCCTTGGCACCACCGTTGTGCTTCCGTACCGGAAGTCTCTGGATCCCCGCTTTCGCGGGGATGGCGATATTTGGGAGTGCGCTTTGTCGACATTTGGGAATGCGTTCTGACGATATCAGGAAGTGCGTCATGACGATATTTTGGGGGTTCGTCTTAGGCGCAAACACCAGCACCATCAGACACAGTCGCCAGGTGTGTTCGGCCGTGTTTTCGCGCCGTCCTTGCGCGGTATGGCCGCTGCGCAATACGTCCTTGAGCCGCTGCGCCTCGCGGATGAAGCTGAGATGGTTCTCGAAATTCTCGGCAGGCATGGCGTCAGTGTCGCACGACAGCCGGGACGGCCCCGTCGTGGTCAGGCCGGGTCGGCCAGGCGTTCGCATGCCTGGCCGGCGACCGCCTGCAAGGCCGCCGGCGTGACCCGCTCAGGTGCGATCTGTGCCAGCGGCACCAGCACGAAGGCCCGGCCGTTCATGCGCGGATGCGGAATCTCCAGCGCGGCGCTGTGGATCGTGCCATCGCCGAACAGCAGCAGATCCAGATCGAGCGTGCGCGGCGCATTGCGGTAGGGGCGCTCGCGCAGCGCCGCTTGCTCGAGCTGCTGCAGACCCTTCAACAGGTCGTAAGCCGTGCCCGTGGTTCGCACACACACGACAGCGTTGATGTAGTCCGGCCCGCTGGAGTCGATCGGCGCACTGCGGTACAGGCTGGAGCGGCGCAGCAGTTCGACCTGCTCCAGACCACCGATCGCGTCGATGGTGCGCCGCAGCGTCGCCACGGCATCGCCGAGGTTGGCACCTAGCGCGATGTAGGCGACAACCGGCTCGCGCTGCGCGGGGCTCATCCGCTCACCCTGCGCGGACCACTGCGGTGTTCGTTTTGCGAATGGGCTGGCGGCTCACTGTCCGCTCGGGTTGTCCGCGCCACCAGTTGGTTTGGCGCCGCCTGGGCGGCGGCGGCGACGGCGCTTGCGCGGTGCGTCGGCGGCAGTTGACGCGTCGTTCGCATCGGCTGCGTCGGCTGCGTCGGACTCGGGCGCGTCGGCGTCCTGGCCATCGGTGTCGGGCACCTGCGCCGGCCGGTTGCGCGCGGGTCGCGGCGCACGGGTCACCTTGCGGCCCTGCTCTGCGCGCACCTGCTCGACCATGTCGGCACGCAAGGTGTCGTTGGCCATGCTGAACTCCTGCCACCAGTCGGCCAGGACCTCCTCGATCTCGCCGGTGTCGGCACGCAGCCGCATGAAGTCGAAGGCCGCACGAAACCGCGGCTGGTCCACCAGGCTGAAGGCGGAACTGCCCACCCGCTTCTCGAACCGCGGCTGCATCATCCAGATCTCGCGCATGTCGGAGGCCAGGCGGCCGCCGCCAGACACATCGCCGATGCGCTCGGAGAACACCTGGTCGATCGCGTCCTGCAGCGCCGGGAACGGCGGCTGGCGCGCGGGTTCAGCCATACGCTGACTCCAGCCGTCGCGCACGTCCGACCACACCACGCAGGCGAGCAGGAAACTCGGCGCCACCGGCTTGCCCTCGCCGACCCGGCGATCGGTGTCCTGCAGCGCGGCGCGGACAAACGGGTGTTCGGCCCGCTCGACCACCAGGTCGAGCAACGGATAAATGCCCTTGCCCAGCCCAAGCGCCTTGAGCTGCTCGATGGTCGCCAGGGAGTGCCCGGTCTGCAACAACTTGAGCATCTCGTCGAACAGGCGGCTTTGCGGCACGTCGGCGAGCAAGGTCTTCATCGGTACCAGCGGCGCCGCCGTCTTGGGCTCGATCGTGAAACCCAGCGCCTTAAGCTTGGCCGAGAAGCGGATCGCCCGAATGATGCGCACCGGGTCTTCCCGGTAACGCTGGGCCGGGTCGCCGATCATGCGCAACACGCGTTTGGTCGAATCCTTGATGCCGCCGTGGTAGTCGACGACAACCTGGGTCTCCGGGTCGTAGTACATCGCGTTGATCGTGAAGTCGCGCCGCGCGGCGTCCTGCTCCTGCGGACCCCAGACGTTGTCGCGCAGTACCCGGCCGCTGGCATCGACCGCATGCGTCATGCTGGCCAGCTGGCTTTTGCTGGTGCGCTCGTTGCCGCTGACCTGGCCAGCGACGGCATTGTCGAGGTAGGCGCGGAAGGTCGAGACCTCGATCACTTCGTGTTCGCGGCCCCGGCCGAACACCACGTGCACGATGCGGA
>CAZADK010000647.1:0-2678 GCA_964483855.1 uncultured Rhodoferax sp. | reverse complement strand
GTGCGGACCATGGTGTTCGACGCCGCCTGATGACGGCTTGGAGCACCAGGATCAGAACTTGATGCCGGCCGGATTGGCAGGTGACGCGCCCGGTGTGGGCGCAGCCGATGCCGCCGCAGCGGGTTCTTCTTCGGCCTCGCGTGTCTCGGCGGTTTCGGGCTGCGTCGAGAGTTTTTGCGTGCTCACCAGCGGCTTGGGTGCCAGGTTGCGGAAGTTGGACGGCAATTGGGAGGTGGCTGGGTAATTGGCCGCGTTCAGAAACTGGCTCCACTCCGCTTCGGAATAACCCTTGATCTTTTGCCCGCCAATGGTCAGGTAAGGCAGCGACTTTTCGCCGCTGAGCCGTTGCAGGGCTTCCACGTCTTCATTGCTGGCGACCGCGTATTCGGTGTAGGGAATACCTCGCGCCTGCAACATCAGCCGCCCGGCATTGCAGGGCACGCAGCCGGCGCCGGCATACAACGTGACCGGAAAACGCGCCACGACCTGGCGCAATTCGTAGGGCAGGTTGCTGTTCTGCAAATTGCCCTCCGCCAGTCTGCCGGAGGCGCTGCGTGCAGTCACGGTGGCGGTCGTGGCCGCAGGGGGTTTGTCCGAAAACGTCACCTTGCCATCGGGCCCCACGATGCGATAGACGGTCTGCGCATGCAAAGCGGCAGCGCCGAGCAACATCGCCATCGCGGTGGTGACTGCCGAGGCCAGTTTCAGGTACTTCATATCGTCAATCCTTCACTACGGTTGCACGCATGCCGCCGTCGGTCATGCCTTGGTGGCGCAGCAAGGCATCCAGCGTCGGCTCGCGGCCGCGAAATGCCCTGAACGATTCCATCGCCGGGCGGCTGCCGCCCGCCTCCAGGATGGCCTGACGGTATTTTCTACCGGTTTGCACATCTGGCAAACCCGAGTTACCGGCGGTTTCCTCAAAGGCTGCATAGGCGTCTGCGCTGAGCACTTCGGCCCACTTGTAGCTGTAGTAGCCGGCAGCATAACCGCCGGCGAAGATATGGCTGAAGGTATTGGGGGTGCGGCTCCAGGACGGAGGCCGGATCACAGCCACTTCATCGCGTACCTGTTCGAGCAGCGGCAAGATGTCGTCGCTCGGCACGTGCGTCGTGTGCAGCAGCATGTCGAACAGCGCGAACTCGATCTGGCGTACCGTCTGCATGCCGCTTTGGTAGTTCTTGGCCGTCAGCAATTTGTCGAACAAGGCACGCGGCAGTGGCTCACCGGTATCCACATGCGAGGTCATGTGGCGCAGCACATCCCATTCCCAGCAGAAGTTCTCCATGAACTGGCTCGGCAACTCCACCGCGTCCCATTCGACACCGCTGATGCCCGACACCTGGCGCTCGTTGACCTGGGTCAGCATGTGGTGCAGGCCGTGGCCGAACTCGTGGAACAGCGTGATGACGTCATCGTGGGTCAGCAAGGCACTCTGGCGTTTCCCGTTCTTCATCACGCCCTGCGCGAAATTGCACACCAGATGGGCCACCGGTGTCTGCAGTTGCTGGTCGTCGGGGCGCAACCAGCGGCCGCGCGCGTCGTCCATCCAGGCACCACCGCGTTTGCCTTCGCGCGCAGTGGTATCGAGGTAGAACTGGCCGACCAGGCCGGCTCCCGCGCGCTCGATGCGGTAGAACGCCACGTCGGGATGCCATACCGGCGCCACGTCCGGCCGAATGGCGACCTCGAACAGGGTCTCGACGATCTTGAACAGGCCGCCCAGCACCTTGGGCAGCGTGAAATACTGCTTGACCTCCTGCTCGCTGAAGGCGTATCTGGCGTGTTTGAGCTTTTCGCCGATATAGGCCCAATCCCAGGGTTGCGGATCCGGGAGGCCCAGTTCGGTGGCCGCGAAGGCGCGCAAGTCAGCCAGGTCTTGCACCGCAAACGGCCGGGCGCGTGCGGCAAGGTCGTGCAGGAATTCGACCACGGCGTGTGGCGACGGCGCCATCTTCGCGGCCAACGAAAGCCCGGCGAAGTGGGTAAAACCCAGCAGGCGCGCTTCTTCCTGGCGCAATGCCAGGATCTCGCGGATCAGTGCCGTGTTGTCGTACTGGCGCAGGTCTTGGGGCGCCTGGTCCGAAGCGCGCGTGGCGTAGGCGCGATACATCTGCGCGCGCAGTGCCGCTGAATCGGCAAACTGCATGACCGGCAGGTAACAGGGCAGCTTCAGGCCGAGCTTGTGGCCCTCGCGCTGCTCCGCCTTGGCGGACTCTGCGGTGTTGTGCAGGACGTCCTCGGGAACGCCGGCCAGTTGCTCCGGGCCGACGAACAGGCTGAACTTGTCGGTCGCATCGAGCGAGTTCTCGCTGAACTTCTGGCCCAGTTCTGCCTGGCGCTCCTGGATAGCGGCAAAACGCAGCTTGTCGTCGCCAGCCAATTCCGCGCCGCCGAGCACAAAATCACGCAATGCATTCTTGCGCGCCTGATGTTGCTCTGCATTGAGAGAGGACTCCGGTATCGCCTTGTATTTCGCATACAGGTGCTCATCCGAACCTAGGCGGGTCCAGAATTCGGTGACCTTGGGCAGGCTGGTGTTGTAGGCAGCGCGCAGGGCCGGCGTGTCAGCCACGCTGTTGAGGTGGCTGATCGCACCCCAGGCACATCCGAGTCGCTCGTTGGCGACATCGAGCACCGATGCGATCGCATTCCAGTCGGCAGCGAAGTCCGCTGCC
>CAZADK010000646.1:0-2708 GCA_964483855.1 uncultured Rhodoferax sp. | reverse complement strand
CCGTTGCGCCTGCGCTGAGCGGCCGCGCCGCGCTGGCCGACTAAAATCGGCCGCTCCCGGCTCAGCCGTCCGAACCGCTCCACCCCGCCCCGATGCCACGCCACCTCTTCGTCACCACGGCCCTGCCATACGCCAATGGCAAGTTCCACATCGGCCACATCATGGAGTACATCCAGGCCGACATCTGGGTGCGGCACCAGCGCATGCAGGGCAACGCCGTGAACTTCGTGTGTGCCGACGACGCCCACGGCGCGCCGATCATGATCGCGGCCGAGAAGGCCGGCAAGACACCGCGGCAGTTCGTTGCCGACATCGCGGCCGGGCGTAAGCCATACCTGGACGGATTCCACATCGCGTTCGACAACTGGCATTCGACCGACGCGCCGGAGAACCACGCGCTGGCCCGCCAGATCTACCTCGACCTGCGCGACCACCCGCAGGGGTCGCTGATCGAGACCCGCACGATCGAGCAGTTCTTCGACCCAGAGAAGAACATGTTCCTGCCCGACCGCTTCATCAAGGGCGAGTGCCCGCGGTGCCACGCGAAGGATCAGTACGGCGACAACTGCGAGGTGTGTGGTGCGGTGTATGCACCGACCGACCTGATCGAGCCTTACTCGGCGTTGTCCGGCGCCCGGCCGCAGTTGCGCAGCTCCGAGCACTTCTTCTTCAAGCTGTCCGACCCACGTTGCGTCGCCTTCCTGCAACGCTGGACCCAGGACGGGCGCCTGCAGCCCGAGGTGGCGAACAAGGTCAAGGAATGGTTCAGTGTGCGCAAGAACCCGGACGGCAGCACCAGCGAAGGCCTGGGTGACTGGGACATCAGCCGCGATGCGCCGTATTTCGGCATCGAGATCCCGGATGCGCCGGGCAAGTATTTCTATGTCTGGCTGGACGCGCCGATCGGTTACCTCGCCTCGCTGAAGAACCTGCTCGACAAACGCGGGCAGGACTATGACGCCTACATGGCCGATCCGGCCCTCGAGCAGTACCACTTCATCGGCAAGGACATCGTCACCTTCCACACCCTGTTCTGGCCGGCTACGCTGCATTTCAGCGGCCGCAAGACGCCGGACAACGTCTTCGTGCACGGCTTCCTGACGGTGAACAACGGCGAGAAGATGAGCAAGAGCCGCGGCACCGGCCTGGATCCACTCAAGTACCTGAGCCTGGGCATGAACCCGGAGTGGCTGCGTTATTACCTGGCCGCCAAGCTCAACGGCCGCAACGAGGACGTGGACTTCAACGCCGAGGATTTCATGCTGCGGGTCAACAGCGACCTGATCGGCAAGTTCGTCAACATCGCGAGCCGGGCCGCGGGTTTCGTGCAAAAACACTTCGGCGGCCGACTGGCCGGCATTGGCGCGCAGGCGGCAGACAACCTGCACGCCACACTGCTGGCGCAGGTGCGGGCTTCGTCGGCGCAGCTGCAGAAACGCTACGAGGACCGCAACTACCTGCAGGCGGTGATGGAGATCATGCGATTGGCCGACCTGGTCAACGGCTACTGGAACGAGCAGCAGCCCTGGGCCTTGCCCAAGAAGGCGCAGGCCGAACCGGGCGCCGTGGCCAGCCACATGGCAGCGCTGCACCAGATCTGCAGCGCGACGCTGCAAGCGTTCCGGGTCCTCACCGTGTACCTGACTCCCATCCTGCCGGCGCTGTCGGCGCAAGTACAGGGCTTCCTGTCAGCGCGCTGCGACCGTTGGTCCGACGTCGACCAGCCGCTAGGCGACGGCCATGCGATCGCGCCGTACCAACACCTGATGCAACGAGTCGAACCGCACCAGCTCGAAGCCCTGTTCGAGCCGCCCGCTGCGCCCCCGGCCGAGATGCCAGTGCCCGGTGGTGAAGCCATCGCTGCGACGATCACGCTCGACGATTTCGGCAAGCTCGACCTGCGTATTGCAAAGATCGTCGGCTGCGAAGCGGTCGAGGGTTCGACCAAGCTGCTGCGCCTGACGCTGGATGTCGGCGAAGGCACGGTGCGCAACGTGTTCTCCGGAATCGCCAGTGTCTACAAGCCCGAGCAACTGGTTGGCAAGCTGACGGTGATGGTGGCCAACCTGGCGCCACGCAAGATGAAGTTCGGCGTCAGCGAGGGCATGGTGCTGGCCGCCAGCCATGCCGACGAGAAGGCGACGCCGGGCATCTACGTGCTCGAACCCTTCACAGGGGCGCAGGCCGGGATGCGAGTGCGTTGACGGCCGCCGGGTCGAATACCTCGGCCCGGGCACGACCGGCTTTCTTGACGCAATACAAGGCGCTGTCGGCCTGTTGCAACAGTGTCGCGCGTGACTCGCGGGGTGACGCGAAGATGCTGGCCACGCCGATGCTGACCGTCAGCCATTGCGACACCGCAGAGGCTGCGTGCGGGATATGGGCGGACTCCATCTGCTGCAGGCAGCGCTGTGCGATGGCCAGTGCCTCGGCCGCTTCGGCACCGGGCAACAGGATGGCAAACTCCTCGCCACCATAACGGGCCACCAGTTCGCCCGAGCGCTTGGCGCACAGCACCAGGATACGCGCCACCTGGCGCAGGCACTCGTCGCCGGTCTGGTGTCCGTAGTGGTCGTTGTATCGCTTGAAGTGGTCGATGTCGATCATCAGCAGGGACAAGCTGTCGCGGCTGCGGGCGCAACGCTGCCATTCGGTCTGCAGCGTCTGGTCGAACATGCGGCGGTTGGCGATACCGGTCAGGCCATCGG
>CAZADK010000645.1:0-2710 GCA_964483855.1 uncultured Rhodoferax sp. | reverse complement strand
CCCACGGCCTTGCAATCGACCACCCAGCGCTCGGGCAGGCAGACCGGCGCCGTCAGGCCTTGGGCGTTCAAGGCCGCCAGCAGCTTGCCGCGAAACACCGCCGCCAGGGCGTTCTGGTTGAACAGGTAGTGGCCACCTTTGCCGGTCTTGCGCAAGCTGCGCCACAGGCCGTGCTCGGCATCAAAGGCTGCGCCCGGCATGGCCAGGTGCACATGGGGGTGAAACTCCAGGCGCCGGGAGTGGGTATGCAGCACGCCAACGGCACCGGCGAGCCCTTTGAGTTGGCGGTGGTTGCGACTGAACTGGGCCAAGGTTTCCCAGGCGCACTGCATGAGCAGCCCATAGACCGAGTGGCACTTACTTTGGCGCCATGACGGCGAAGTCACGGGCGTAATCGATTGAATTTGAAGGCAAAAGAAGGTAGCTGACCCAGGGATTGATAGGATGGTTGTTACTACGCACCCAAACCATCTTTCGAAAGGCCAGCCACCATGGATCGTAATGCCCGAAACGTTTTGCATCAACGTGGAAACAGAATCTGATATCGGCACGGACATCGGCAAGATGCCATTCGCGCGGCGATTGACAGGTCAGCGGATGACGCGCGATCGACGCTCTCGTGCGGCCCGTTGCTGGCGATCCGGTGGGCCTGTTTGCCGCGCAATTCGCGCCAGATGGCCCTGGGCCTGATCAAACGGCGCAGGCGATTGCGAACGGGCCCTGGATACGCCCGGGTCGCGGTCAGGGCGCGCGGTGCAGCCGAGGCGCCGACAGATGGTCCAGCGCATCGGTGATGGCCAGGTCCAGGTTGCGCCAGCGGCCGGCGAGGCGGTGCACGATCAAAGCGGCTTGCAAGGCCTGCAAATCTTTCAGGCTGGGTGCGACCTTGACCTGGGCCACGGCCGCATCCGCATTGCCGCCGCGCGCCAGCACAAGCACCTTGTCGGCCCAAAGAGAGTTGCGTGCCATCGCGGCATTTTCCTTGTTGTGGGTTCCCACTGTATCGGCGCTACCATCACGCATGAAGAAATCTTTTGCACTTGCCGCTGCCGGCAAACACCCGGATCGTGTTCTGGACGCGGTCAAACACGACATCCGCAAGTACCTGCGGCGCGAACGCCGGCGCGAATTGCCCGAAGGCGTGGACTTCCTGGACTTCGATTGCCGCTTCGGCCGCGACGCCGACAACGCCCAGACCGTGCATCTGTCAGCATTGACCGGGCTGGTCGATGCAGCCGCACGCGACGGTGCGACCCAGGTCTATGTGGAAATCCTCGCCAAACCCGGCCATCGGACCCAGCGACCCAGCAGTAACGAGACCTTGCCCGATGCAGCGCCACCAGCATCCGGCGACGACTCAACCAAAGCCGATGGCGATGGCAATGGCAATGGCAATGGTGATGGCGATGGCGATGGCGATGGCGATGGCAATGGTGATGGTGATGGCGATGCCGATGGCGACGGCACTGGGACCGATCCGGTCCCCGTTCGGAGCAACTGAGCCTACAAACGGCGGTTGAATGCGCCCTTGCCTGGCCCGCTGGGCGCGCCAGGCAAGGCGAAAGGACGCCGCGCACTTCTGTGCGCAATGATGAACAACGCCGCATGGCGTGTCCAGTGGGGTGCGCTCGGGTGCATAACGCACTCACCCCGTGGGTGCGACTCGGCGTGGCCAAAATTGTCCGTGTTCATCTGCGTTACCAGCGCAAATCAAGCGGTCGACTGCCGTTTGCAGGCTCGGCCAACGTCAAGGTTTCGACTCGAAGCCTGCGCCAGCCCCGTCCGAAGCCGGGCCAGCCGCCTGCGCGCGCAATTTGTCCTTCTTGCTCGGACGTTTCCCTTTGATGCCGCCGGTGCCTGGCACCGAAGCCCGGTCGGGAGGCGGCGTGGTGTCAGTCGGCTCAAACCCGGCCACCACCTCGCGCGCCAGTTGCAGACCCTGGCGCTTCTCGATCAGCCGCAGCTGCGGTTCGGTTGCGGCACTGACAAAACTCAGCGCCAGGCCGCTGGCACCGGCCCGCCCGGTGCGGCCGATGCGGTGTACATAGTCGACCGCCGAGCGCGGCAGGTCGTAGTTGACGACCACCGGCAACTGCGCGATGTCGAGCCCTCGCGCAGCCAGGTCGGTCGTCACCACCACGTCCCACTGGCCTTTGCGCAACTCATCCATGACCTGGGTGCGCGCGCCCTGGCTCAGGCCGCCATGAAAGGGCGTGGCATAGACGCCGTTGGCATACAACTTGCCAGCGATGGTTTCGGCCGCGTGCTGCGTTGCCACGAACACCAGCGCCCGCTTCCAGCCTTGCTGCTGCATCAGCTGGCGCAGCAGCGCGGTGCGCCGCGGTGGATCGACAACGATCACCCGCTGCACGATGTCGGGCACGGTCTGCGCAGTGTCCTCGATGCGCACCCGCACCGGTTCGTGCAGCAACTGCTCGGCCAGCCGCTGCACCGCCGGCGGCATCGTGGCCGAAAACAACATCGTCTGACGCCGCGGCGGCAGCAGGGCCAGCAAACGCGCCAGTTCGTCGGCGAAACCGGCGTCCAGCAGGCGATCGGCCTCGTCGAGCACCAGCAGCTCCAGCGCGGATAGCTGCACCGCGTTGCTGCCCACCAGATCGAGCAGGCGACCGGGCGTGGCGACCAGCACATCGGCGCCACCCCGCAGCCGCATCATCTGCGGATTGGCCGAGACGCCGCCGTACACCAC
>CAZADK010000644.1:0-2714 GCA_964483855.1 uncultured Rhodoferax sp. | reverse complement strand
GCCTGCACACATTCACCGCAGGCCACGCAGCTGCTCTCGCCCATGGCGTCGTCCAGATCAAACACGATGGCGCTGTGCGCGCCGCGCAGCGCATAACCGATCACGTCGTTGACCTGTTCCTCGCGGCAGGCACGCACGCAACGGTTGCACTGGATGCAGGCATCCAGGTTGACCGCCATCGCGGGATGCGACACATCGGCCATCGGCTGCTCGCGCCGCAAGGCCTTGAGTGCAGGGCGTACCGTCACCTGCAGGCGCGCCGCCCAGTCGCTGAGCTCGCCGTGCGGTTGCGCGCCGTCGGCGTCATTCCACTTGTAGCCTTGCTCGGGCATGTCGGACAGCAGCATCTCGAGCACCATCTGCTGGCTCTTGAGCGCGCGCGGGCTGTCGCTGCGTACCTCCATGCCGGCCGTCACGGTACGGCAGCAGCTCGGCGCCAGCGTGCGTTCGCCTTCGATCTCGACCACGCAGGCGCGGCAGTTGCCGTCGGCGCGATAACCATCCTTCTGGCACAGGCGGGGTATCTCGACACCCTGGCGGCGGGCGGCATCCAGAATGGCTTCGCCTGCGAAGGCCTGGGCTGGCTGGCCGTTGAGCTGGAATTCGATGGTCTGGGGCGTAACCTCGACTCGGTTGGCGGGTGCGTTCATTCAGCGGACCTCCTGCGCAAAATATTTCTGGACACAACGCACCGGGTTGGGCGCGGCCTGGCCCAGGCCGCAGATGGAAGCGTCCACCATGACCTGGTTCAGGTCTTCCAGCGTGGTGTTGTCCCACACGGCAGCTTCCATCAGCCGCACCGCCTTGGCCGTGCCCACGCGACACGGCGTGCACTGGCCGCAACTCTCGTGTTCGAAGAAACGCATCATGTTGAGCGCCGCATCACGCGCCTTGTCGTGCTGGCCAAGCACGATCACCGCCGCCGAACCGATGAAGCAGCCGTGTGGCTGCAGCGTGTCGAAGTCGAGCGGCAGGTCGGCCAGGCTGGCCGGCAGGATGCCACCGGACGCACCGCCAGGCAGGTAAGCATACAGCTCCTGGCCTTGCAGCATGCCGCCGCAGTATTCGTCCACCAGTTCGCGCACGCTGATGCCTGCCGGTGCCAGCTTGACACCCGGCGAGCGCACCCGGCCGCTGACGCTGAACGAACGCAGGCCCTTGCGGCCGTTGCGCCCGAAACCGGAGAACCAGGCGGGGCCCTTCTCGACGATGTCGCGCACCCAATAAAGCGTCTCGAAATTGTGTTCCAGCGTCGGGCGGCCGAACAATCCGACTTCGGCGATATAGGGCGGGCGCATGCGCGGCTCGCCGCGCTTGCCTTCGATGCTCTCGATCATCGCGGACTCCTCGCCGCAGATATAGGCGCCGGCGCCGCGGCGCAATTCTATCTGCGGCAGCGGAAACGGCATCTCGGCTCGCAGACGGTCGATCTCCTGTTGCAAAAGCGCGCGGCAGCCGTGATATTCGTCGCGCAGATACAGATAACAGGCATCGATGCCGACGACCTGGGCCGCCACCAGCATGCCTTCGAGGAACCGGTGCGGATCGCGCTCCAGGTAGGTCCGATCCTTGAAGGTGCCTGGCTCGCCCTCGTCGATGTTGACCGCCATCACGCGCGGACCGGTCTTGGCACGCACGATCCGCCACTTGCGCCCGGCCGGGAAACCGGCGCCACCCAGGCCCCGCAAACCGGAGTTCTCCATCGCCTGAATGACGCCCTCGGCTTCCTGCTGGCCATCCATCAAAGCCGCAGCCAGCCGGTACCCGCCGGCCTGGCGGTACGCGTCCAGCCCTACATAGGCCGGCGCCACACCGGTATCGACCGCGCCGTTGGTGACACTGGCCTGGGCACAGGCTGGTGCGTCGAACCCACCGGTATCTGCGGCTGGCGGATGCGCGGTGGCGTTGGCCCGTACGGCGGCTGCAACCGATTCCAGATTGGCGTGCGGCAGCGGATTCTGGTGCACCACTGCCACCGGAGCCTGTTCGCAACGACCCACACACGGCGCCGCCATCACGCGCACTTCGGCGCCCAGCAGCGCCGGCAATCGCGCCAGCAGGTCTGCGGCACCGGCCATCGTGCAACTCAGGCCGTCGCAGACCCGCACCGTCAACCCGGGTGCCGCGGCGTCACCCTTGACGACGTCGAAATGGTGATAGAACGTGGCGACCTCGTACACCTCGGCCATGCCGATGCGCATCTCGGCCGCCAGCGCGACCAGGTGGCGATCGTGCAGGCAGCGATAGGCATCGCTCAGCCGGTGCAGGTATTCGATCAGCAGATCCCGCCGGTGGCCGCCTTGCGGCGGCATTCCGATCAGCACACGCAGCTCGGCCAGCGCCTGCGCATCGACCTGCCGGCCCTTGAGCTGGCGCTTGCGCCGGATGCGCTCGCGCATGTCGTCCACACTGCCCAGCGCTACGGAGGTTACGGAGGTTACGGAAGAGGATGGACCAGCAGGGCTCATGGTGTGTCGCAGGAAAAGCCGGGACCCGGCGTGAATGAACAGGGCCGAAAAAGAGGCGCCGGGCCACGGCATCCGGCTCGTATCCGCCCGGCGTCCCGAGCGTGGCACAACACCCGTCGCGTCGATCCCGGCGTTGCCGATGATGCAGCGACTACGGAAATCCGCCATCTCCGACGCGACATCCGGTTTTCGCCAGCCGACACCGGTCGCAGTATCGCCGCCTGCGCGGCCTGGGTCGAATTGGAA
>CAZADK010000643.1:0-2715 GCA_964483855.1 uncultured Rhodoferax sp. | reverse complement strand
TGACCAATTCCGCGGCCAAACCGGCCGCGGCCGGTTTGGCCGCGGAATTGGTCACATTCTGGGCCGGCGTCGCCGGCGCCTGGCGATTCGTCACGTTATTCGACTGCTTGCCGAACGAACTGCCACCACCGAGCCGCTTTGCTTCGGCGTCAACGCCTGCAAACACCAGCGCAATACCCAGGACCAGACTCCATAGTTTCATCATGTTGCCTCCAAAATATCAAAACCGCCAAACGCCATCATCGAATTCATGCATCGCACCCACAGTGGCGCGTCAGCACTTGATGCCCACATGCAGGGCAACCAGGCCGCCTGTCAGGTTGTGGTAGTCGACATGGCCAAAGCCGCAACCGTGCATCATCTTTTTCAGTTCGTCCTGATCCGGATGCATCCGGATCGACTCCGCCAGATAACGATAACTCTCGGCATCGCCCGCCACCAACTGACCGAGTCGCGGCAGGACCTTGAAAGAATACCAATCGTAGGCCTTCTCCAGCGGCTTGGCCACGCGGGAGAACTCCAGTACCAGCACCTTGCCACCGGGCTTGAGGATGCGGTGCATCTCTTTGAGGGCCGCATCCTTGTGCGTCATGTTGCGCAGACCGAAGGCCACGCTGACGAGGTCGAAACTGGCGTCGGCGAACGGCAGCCGTTCTGCATCACACACGGTGCATTCGAGCGCGCAACCCGCGTCGATCAACCGGTCACGGCCGGTACGCAGCATCGCCTCGTTGATGTCCGACAACACCACCTGCCCGTTGCGGCCGACCTTTTGCGCAAAGGCCTTGGCCAGATCGCCGGTTCCGCCCGCGATGTCCAGCACCTGCTGGCCCGGCTGCACATGGGCCACCATGACCGTGTAAGCCTTCCAGGCCCGGTGCAGACCACCCGACATGAGATCGTTCATCAGGTCATAACGGGACGCGACCGAATCGAACACGCGGCGCACACGACCCGCCTTTTCCGTCTCATCGACAGATTCAAAACCGAAATGGGTCGTGCTCATGAGGACAGATGCTAGTGCCTATCGAGTGTCACACCCCGACAACCCCGCACGCGCATGGGTAATGTGTCGCGTAATGGATGAATGTGCGCGTCCCGCGCATCAGTGGTTCGCGCATCCATGGCCTGCCGCCGCCACCATGGGGGCATCGCGGTCGGCACCTGTGGCGACCAGTCGCTCGGTGTACTGGGCCCACGAGCGGTCCTGATGCGAACCCAGGAAATACTGGTAGTCCCACGAGAAGATGCCGGTATCGTGCCCATCGGAGAAGCGCGGCTGAAACGCGCAACTGGAGAAGCGCGGCTGCACCGCGTAATTGCCGACCGGATCCAGCGACTCCAGTTTCACCTCGCGCTTGCCCGTCTGCAGCACCTCCTGCCCGGGTCCATGACCCTGCACTTCGGCGGACGGCGAATACACGCGCATCAACTCGAACGGGATACGGTAGTGCTGTCCATCCGAAAAGTGGACCTCAAGCACCCTGGACTGCCCGTGCACCGTGATCGATTGCGGCGTCGGCGCGCCGGCTTGCAAACCTGCCATCGTGCCACCTTCGGAAAATGGATTGGGGGGCGCAGTCGTTCTCACCGCTCGACCCCCCGGGCAAGGTATCACGCTTCGGGCGACGGACTGACGTGCACCGTGCTTGTCCGGGAACGGGACAGGGTCGAAACCGTCGGCGGCGACCGCGCCGCAACGGTAAGCCCGGCTCAGGCTAGACCAAAATCCGCTCGATGCCCCCGGCATTGGCGCGCGCGACGTATTGCTCCATCCACTGCTCACCCAGGATGTGGCGCGCCATCTCGACAACGATGTAATCGGCCTCGAGCAGTCCGTTTTGCAGGTCGTCGCGATACCGATTCAGGCCTTGCAGGCAGCTGGGGCAGGAGGTCAGGATCTTCAGATTGGCCTGCTGCGCCACGCCGCCTGCCTGGCGAAGCGCCACCTCGTCGCGCCGCAACTCTTCCTCCTTGCGAAAACGCACCTGGGTCGAGATGTCCGGCCGGGTGATGCCCAACGTGCCACTTTCGCCACAGCAACGCTTGCTCTCGAGCACGTTCTGCGGAGAGTCGCCGCCGACCAAGGCCCGGACCGTCTTCATCGGGTCCTGCTGCTTCATTGGCGTGTGACAAGGATCGTGGTACAGGTAGGCGCCCCCATTTTCCAGCCGGATGTTTTTCTCGAGCAGGTATTCATGGATGTCGACGATGCGGCAGCCTGGGAAGATCTCCTCGAACTTGTAACCCTGCAACTGGTCGTAACAGGTACCGCAGCTGACCACGACGGTACGGATGTCCAGGTAGTTCAGCGTGTTGGCCACCCGATGGAACAGCACCCGGTTGTCGGTGATGATTTTCTCGGCCTTGTCGAATTGGCCGGAACCGCGCTGAGGGTAGCCGCAGCACAGGTATCCCGGCGGCAACACGGTCTGTACCCCGGCATGCCACAACATCGCCTGTGTCGCCAGTCCGACCTGGCTGAACAGCCGCTCGGAGCCACATCCCGGGAAATAGAAAACCGCCTCGGTCTCCGGGCTGGTTGCCACCGGGTCGCGGATGATGGGCACATATTGCGCGTCCTCGATATCGAGCAAGGCGCGGGCTGTCTTCTTGGGCAGGCCACCGGGCATCTTCTTGTTGATGAAGTGGATCACCTGCTCCTTGATTGGCGGCTTGCCCACGCTCGACGGCGGTCGCCGGGTCTGATTGCGC
>CAZADK010000642.1:0-2717 GCA_964483855.1 uncultured Rhodoferax sp. | reverse complement strand
AACTGTTGACCTACCGCTTACAAGGCGGTTGCTCTACCAACTGAGCTAAATCGGCACGGTGAAATTTTACAAGATGGATTCGGGGGTCAGACCTCGGCCTGCGGCGGCGCGTCACTTGATACGGGTCAGCTTGGGTCTTTTGGTGGGGCTGGACGGATCCGGCGGCGGCTTGTCGCCGGCGGTTCTGGGCTGTCGCGGAGGTACGGATTCGACCAGCTTGACCTCATGCTCGGAGTGCGGTTTCGCATCCTTGCCAGAGGTCAGCTGCGCCGAGGTCGGCAAAGCCAATGGCACCGGCGCATCCGGCGCCTGCGCCGCAGCCCGGGGGAAAGCCATGCCCTGGCCGTTTTCGCGCGCATAAATTGCTATCACCCGATCCACCGGAATCATGATTTCGCGCGCCTTGCCGGCAAAACGGGCGCTGAACGAGACAAACTCATTGCCGAGTTCGAGTCCACTGGTCGCGTCGAAACTGATGTTGAGCACGATCTCGCCATCCTTGACGTATTCGCGCGGCACCTGCACCGTATCGTCGACCTGCACTGCTACGTAGGGCGTCAGCCCGTTATCGGTGCACCATTCGTACAACGCCCGGATCAGATAGGGGCGAGTCGGGGTGGAACTTTGCGCGTCGATCATCAGCAGGCGGCGTCCGGCTCGATTACTTTCGCATCACCTTTTCCGAAGGGGTCAAGGCCTCGATGTACGCCGGCCGCGAGAAGATACGCTCGGCATATTTGAGCAGCGGTGCAGCATTTTTGCTCAGGTCGATGCCGTAGTAGTCCAGACGCCACAACAGCGGCGCGATCGCCACGTCCAGCATCGAGAAACCTTCTCCCAGCATGTACTTGTTCTTCAGGAAAATCGGTGCCAACTGGGTCAGCCGGTCACGGATATGCGCACGCGCCTTTTCCAGCAGCTTCTCGTTGCTCTTGGCCACACGCGATTCGAGCGTAGACACGTGGACAAACAATTCCTTTTCGAAGTTCAGCAGGAACAGCCGTACCCGCGCCCGATCGACCGGGTCGCCGGGCATCAACTGCGGATGGGGAAAACGCTCGTCGATGTACTCGTTGATGATGTTCGACTCGTAGAGGATCAGGTCGCGCTCCACCAGGATCGGAACCTGCCCATAAGGGTTCATGACGTTGATGTCTTCTGGCTTGTTGTAGAGGTCGACGTCACGAATCTCGAAATCCATCCCTTTTTCAAACAGGACGAATCTGCAACGATGGGAAAAGGGACAGGTGGTTCCTGAATACAGCACCATCATGGTGGAAGCTCCTCATTGTCAAAACACAGTTCCAAGCCCGGCTGGCAAATCGCCAGAACAGCGCCGAAACGAAAAAGAGTGGGATGCATGTTGGCAAACCCACTCTGAAAACGCAAGCCGCGTCCGAGAGGACGGGGCCTGGACCCCTGGCGCGTTACTTGACTTCTTTCCAGTACGCCGCGTTCAGGCGCCAGGTGACCACGGTCAACAAGCCCAGGAACAACAACACCCATACACCCACACGCTTGCGCGTGTTCTGCGCCGGCTCCGCCATCCATTGCAAGTAATTGACCAGGTCGGCCATGGCCGAATCGTACTGAACCTGGGCCATCGTGCCAGGCGTCACCTGCTGCCAGCCCTTGAAGACTTGCGCCTCCTGGCCATGCTCGGTCCTGACTTCGTAAACCGGCATACGCGAGCCTTGCAGTTCCCACAACACATGGGGCATGCCCACGTTGGGAAAAGCCAGGTTGTTCCACCCGGTCACCTTGGTTGGATCGGGGTAAAAGGTGCGCAGGTATGTGTAAAGGTAATCAGCCCCGCTGCCCTGGCCCGCCGCCGAGCGCGACCGGGCGATGACCGTCAAATCCGGTGGGTTGGCGCCGAACCAGTCCTTGGCTTCCTTCGGGTCGATCGCCGCCATCATGGTGTCGCCCACCCTTTCAGTCGTGAACAACAAATTGTCCTTGATCTGCTGCACTGTCAGGCCGATGTCGGTGAGGCGGTTGTAACGCATGAATGCCGCCGAGTGGCAGTTCAGGCAGTAGTTGACGAACAGTTTGGCCCCATTTTGCAGGGCGACGAGATCATTGGTCTTGTTCGGCGCCTTGTCCCAGGCAATGCCGGCACCAGCCGCGTGGGCGGTGCCTGCCATCACGCCGACCGATGCAACGATGGCCCAGATGGCCCTGCGCACAATGAATACTATTTTCATGCTGGTTTTCTCCCGCTCTCTCAGTGGGCGGCAAAGGTCACGCGGTCGGGCACTGGCTTGGGCTCACCCAGCTTGCTCCACCACGGCATCAGCAGGAAGAATGCGAAATAATACAGCGTACCGACCTGCGACACACGCTCGCCGATCGCCGACGGTGGCTTGACACCCAGATAGCCCAGCACGAAGAAGTTGAGCACGAACAAGGCGTACAGGTACTTGTGCCAGCTCGGCCGATACCGGATCGACTTGACAGGGCTGAAGTCCAGCCACGGCAGGAAGAACAGGATGATGACGGAACCGCCCATCACGACCACACCCCAGAACTTGGCATCGATGCTCAACATCATGGCCGTAGCCGCCAACGCGCCAACGATCAACACCGGCTTGAGGAAGGACGGCATCTTGACCCTGAGCACCAGCAAGGCGGCGCCGCCGAGCACCGAGGCAATCAGTGCGTACATCATCTCGTCAGTGATCGCTCGCAGCATCGAGTAGTACGGCGTGAAATAC
>CAZADK010000641.1:0-2747 GCA_964483855.1 uncultured Rhodoferax sp. | reverse complement strand
TGCTGGCCACTAATGCGCGCCGATACGTGCGCAAGAACACCAGCGATTTTTTCGTTCATCCGCCGCTCCAGCCTGAGCGGCTGAAGCGTAGATCGCCTCTTACAAAAGTACGCGGCGTAAACCGGCATACGCTGCGCCCGCCAACAGGCCCAATGCAACGGCGGATCCGGAAAACCTTCCTGATCCTGCATCATGCAACTCAAGGAGAGAAACAATGAACAAAGATCAAGTAAAGGGTGCTACCAAGGAAACCGCCGGCAAGGTTCAAGAGAAGGCTGGCGAGCTATTCAAAAGCAAGGAACAGCAGGCCAAGGGCATGGCAAAACAAGTCGAAGGCAACGTGCAGAAAAATGTGGGCAACGCGAAAGAAGCCTTGAAGGACAAGATCGACAAGGCTTAATGCGCGCTATGCGCCGTGTCTTAAAGTGGCCGCCGTTGCGGCCCTTTTTCTTTGCTTTCGTCTCATGTCTGGCCGAAGTGCGGCAGCCCGCCCGTCGACGCATGCCGAAACGGATCCTGCACTGGTGCCCCTGTTGTGGGATCCGCAATGGCAAACCGTCAATTGATTGAGGCACGCCAGGGAACCAACGGTTCGCACGGTTGGATCTGCGGCGCAGGCTGCCGGCCGTTGCGAACACCACCGCGTGGGCCGAGCGACAGGTCAAGGAACTGGACAAGTAACAGCCAACCAGCGTCATGTGCCCTGTTCGAGCTTGCACGCTTCTCAGTGCCCGGCGCTCTCCATGCGTCGGCGCGATATCGTACTCTCCAGCCAGCCCAGTTCCATTTCCGGCACCGACGACAACAGCAGGTCGGTGTAGTCGTCGAACGGCGCTGTCAACACCTGGGATTTGGGTCCATAGCGCACGATGCGACCCTGGTACATCACGGCGATCGAGTCGGCGATGGCGCGCACCGTTGTCAGGTCGTGCGTGATGTAAAGGTAGGCCACGCCTTCGATTTTTTGCAGGTTCAGCAGCAGTTTCAAGATACCGTCCGCCACCAGCGGATCGAGCGCACTCGTCACCTCGTCGCAGATTATGAGCCTGGGCTTGGCCGCCAGCGCGCGCGCTATACACACGCGTTGCTTCTGCCCGCCCGAGAGCTCGGCCGGGTAGCGGTCGATATAGCCGGACCCCATCTCGATCTCGTCCAGCAGTTGTTGCACGCGCCGCTTTTTCTCGTCGCCGCGCAGGCCGAAATAGAACTCCAGCGGCCGGCCAATGATCTTGCCAACCGTATGGCGCGGGTTCATCGCCACATCGGCCATCTGGTAGACCATCTGCAAGCCGCGCAGGTCTTCCTTGTCGCGGCCTGCGAGCCGCGCCGGCAAGGTCTTGCCGTTGAACACGATGTCGCCTTGCGATGGCGCGAGCAACCCCGTGATGACCCGCGCAAGTGTCGATTTGCCTGAGCCGGACTCGCCCACGATGGCAAGCGTCTGGCCCGTGCACAGGTCGCACGTCACCGCATCCAGTACCTTGACGTCGCGGCCCGCGTAGCGGGCGGTCACATTTCGAATGCTGAGAAGTGGTTGCTTGGTCGGCGGTTGCTCGTCGTGCGCGATGGAGCGCACCGACACCAGCGCACGCGTGTACTCCTGCCGTGGCGCGTGGATGATCTGTGCGGTTTCGCCCAGCTCCACCATTTTTCCGTGGCGCAGCACCATGATGTCGTCAGACACCTGCGCCACCACCGCCAGGTCGTGCGTGATATACAGCGCCGCCACACCGGTGTCGCGGATGGCATCCTTGATGGCGGCCAGCACGTCGATCTGGGTCGTCACATCGAGCGCCGTTGTCGGTTCATCGAAAACGATCAGGTCGGGTTGCGCGCACAGCGCCATGGCGGTCATGGCACGCTGCAACTGCCCGCCCGAAACCTGGTGTGGAAAGCGCTGGCCGAAATTCTTTGGGTCTGGCAGCCCCAGCTTGCGGAACAACGCGATGGCGCGCTGCTCGGCCTGTTGCCGATTGGATACGCCATGGTGCAGCGCGGTTTCCACCACCTGTTTCATCAGCCGGTGCGAGGGATTGAAAGCGGCGGCCGCCGACTGCGCAACATACGATACTTCGCGCCCCCGCAAAGCGCGCAAACCCTTCGCGCCACCTTGCAGGATGTCTCGGCCGTTTAGCCACACTTCCCCCCCCGTGATGCGCACGCCGCCCCGGCCGTAACCCAGTGCCGACAGGCCGACAGTAGATTTACCGGCGCCGGATTCACCGATCAGGCCCAATACGCGGCCCTTCTGGAGCGTCAGCGAGACATCGTCAACAATGAGGATGTCGCGGGGCTTTTCACCCGGCGGGCGCACCGTGACCTCAATGCGCAGGTTGCGGATCTCCAGCACCATGGTGGGGGCGGCGCTCATGCTCCGCGCCCTCCCTTGAGGTCGGTAGTACGGTTGAGCACCCAGTCGGCCATCAGGTTGACGGAGATCGTCAGCACAGCGATGGCGCCCGCAGGGATCAGCGCCGCCGGTATGCCGAACACGATGCCTTCCTTGTTCTCCTTCACCATGCTGCCCCAGTCAGCATCGGGCGGCTGCACACCCAGCCCGATGAACGACAAGGCAGACAGGAACAATACGGCGAAGATGAAACGCAGACCGAGTTCGGACACCAGTGGGGTCAATGCGTTGGGAAGGATTTCTGAGAAAACGATCCAGGGCGTCTTTTCACCCCGCAGGCGCGCCGCCTCCACGTAGTCCATCACATTGATGTCGGCGGCCAGGGCGCGCGAAAGGC
>CAZADK010000640.1:0-2749 GCA_964483855.1 uncultured Rhodoferax sp. | reverse complement strand
ATCAATTGCAGCTGGCCCCGCCCGGTCCGGCTGGACAAGCTGCAACTGCGCACTGCGCAAGCCAGCATCAATGGCCGGATCGACGTGCAGATCGCCAGCCGGACCGGGCGGGGCCAGCTGCAATTGATTGCGCCCGGATTACAGGCCCGCCTGACCGGCCAAATCGGCGCCCGCGAGGGCGATGGTGAACTGACAGCCAGGCTCACCGATGCCGCTGCCGCGCGAAGCTGGCTCGCCCGGCTGCCGCTGGTGCCCGCCATCGTCGATGACATCGACTTGCAGGGCAACGCCGACATCACGCTGCGCTGGACCGGCGGCTGGGAGGCGTTGCTGCAAGAGCGTGGCGCCAATCTGTCGCTCGACGCCAGCGTGCTGATACCCCGCATGGCTGTGCGCATGCCGGGTCAGGCTGCAAACCAGACACTGCGCCTGACCGATGGCGAACTGAAACTGTCGGGCGCGCTCGATGCGCTGCAACTGTCGGCGCGCGCCAGCGTGGCGCGCGCCAGCCAGCGACTGCAACTGGAGACCGCTGCCACGGGAGGGCGCGACCCTGGCGGCAACTGGCAGGCCACGTTGCGCAACCTGCAGCTGCAGGTAAAGGACACCCAGTTGCCTGGCCCCTGGAACCTGGCACTGGTGCAGCCGGTGCGCGCCGACTTCACGACAGCGTCCGGCCAGCTGCAGGTCGGGTCGGGGCAGGCGCGCCTGACCGGGCCCCGCCCTGGTGACGCCACACTGAGCTGGGAACCGCTGAGCTGGCAAGGTGGTGCGAACGGCTCGCTGCGCAGCAAGGGCACCTTGCGCGGCCTGCCGATGGATTGGCTGACCCTGCTGGCTGATGCCGACCTGGGCGACGCCGGCCTGAGCGGTAACCTGGTTTTCGACGGCCAATGGGACGTCACCATCGCCGATCGGCTGGTCGCGCGGGCCAGCCTGGCCCGGCGCAGCGGCGACATCCGCATCCAGGCCGATGGCGCCGTGGCCGGCGGCGGCTCCTCGGCTCTCGCCACCACCGTCGATGCAGGCATCCGCGTGTTGCAGTTGCAAGTGAACGCGGATGGTGATCGTGTCGACGCACGGTTCAATTGGGACAGCGAACGCGCCGGCAACGCACAGGCTACGTTGTCCACCCGGCTCACGCGCGGCGCCGATGGCAGCTGGCAGTGGACCAACGACAGCCCGCTGCAAGCCACGATACGGGCCCGCATGCCGCAAGTCGGCGTCTGGTCGCTGCTGGCGCCACCGGGCTGGCGGGTGCGTGGCACGGTGGACGCCAACCTGGACCTTGGCGGCACGCTGCGCGCGCCGCAATGGAGCGGCAACCTGCTGGCCAGCGACATGGCGGTGCGATCGGTGGTCGATGGTATCGAATTCGGCAACGGCCGGTTACGCGCCACTTTGCAGGGACAACGACTGAACATCGACAGCTTCAGCCTGCAGGGCGCCGGCGGCCCCAGCGGCGGCGAGCTGACAGCCACCGGCTTCGCCAGCTGGGCAGCCGCGACCGGCTCGGCCGCGTCACCGCTGCAGTCCGTCACCTTGCAGATCGACGCCCAGGCCAAGGCCTTGCGGGTGTCGGCGCGCGCCGACCGTCGCCTGGCGGTGTCGGGCAACTTGCAGGCCTTGCTGGACCAGGCGCGTCTGCGAATCCGCGGTGCACTGACGGTCGATCAAGCCTTGTTCATCCTGCCCGACGAAACGGCGCCCCGGCTGGGCGACGACGTGGTGGTGCTGCGCCGCACGCCGGCGAACGGTGCGACACCCGCCGGTGGCGCAAGACGCACACCGGCGGCCGCCGGCACCGGTGCCGCGCAGCGACCCGGCCTGCAATCCGACCTGCTGGTGACGCTGGACCTGGGACGTGACTTCCAGGTGCGCGGACGCGGCATCGACACCAAGTTGGCGGGCGAGTTGACGCTGCGCAGCACACTGGCGCCCGGCGAAGCGCCAACGGTGACCGGCGCATTGCGTACCGTCGGTGGCCGATACCGCGCCTATGGACAACAACTCGAGATCGAACGTGGGCAAATGCGTTTCTCAGGCGCCTACGACAACCCCTCGCTCGACATCCTGGCGATCCGCCCCAAGCTGACCCAGCGCGTGGGCGTGCAGATCACCGGCACCGCCTTGCTGCCGCGGGTGCGGCTGTACGCCGAACCCGATCTGCCGGAGGCGGAAA
Organism: uncultured Rhodoferax sp.; assembly: GCA_964483855.1. GTDB lineage: Bacteria > Pseudomonadota > Gammaproteobacteria > Burkholderiales > Burkholderiaceae_C > CAISIP01. The sequence continues at coordinate 567 of CAZADK010000640.1, read as the reverse complement.
AGCTGGCCTGGCTGGTGCTGGGCCGCTCGGCCGCCGGCGGCGGCGCAGAGGCCGCCGTGCTGCAACAAGCGGCCATGGCCTTGATCGGCGGTGACAACGCCTCGGGCGGCATCGCCGGACGGCTGGGGCTGGACGAACTGTCGGTCTCGGGCGCATCCGATGCCGGCTCCGGCGGCGCTGGCGGCGCCACGGTGACACTGGGCAAACGCATCTCGCAGAACTTCTACGTGGCCTACGAACGCAGCCTGGCCGGAACGCTGGGCACGTTCTCGATCCTCTATGACCTGTCAGAGCGCTTCACGCTGCGCGCCCGTACCGGGGAGAAAAGTGCGCTGGATTTGATCTACAAGTACAGCTACGACTGACGGCGTGCAGGGCTACGAGACAATTTTGCCCACCCAGCACCAAGGCATCGCCAGCACTCAGTTCATGCCGATCAGCCTGCTAGACTTCCGCTGCTCTCCTCGCCATAGTTCAATGGATAGAACAGCCCCCTCCTAAGGGGCAGATGTAGGTTCGATTCCTGCTGGCGGGACCAAATCAGAAGCCGGAAGCGTCCAAAGCGTT
>CAZADK010000639.1:1348-2754 GCA_964483855.1 uncultured Rhodoferax sp. | reverse complement strand
CGGGCCACCGAGCGGTCGATGCTGTCGTCGGTCAACTTCAGCGACGACGCATCCGTGCTTTTCAGCTTCCAGGCCAGCAGATCGTTGATGGCGTCCCAGGCTATCGAGGGATCGGGTCCCGTTGCCAGCGCGGGCGCTCGGGTCTCGAAGTCCCTCGGCACCAAGCGCTCGAAGGCGCAGACGCTCGCCGAAGAGAGCCTTCCTGCAGGACCAGTCCGGAGTACCTGACCGCTCGCACTATGGCTGCCGGGGCGGCTTGTGCGACCCGGGACATCAGTCCCGCTGCGACGACTGGCTCTTGCCCCAGGTATCGCGCCAACGCGAGCACCATCGCCTCGGCATTCCACGAATCCGGCGGGCATTCGACGACGGCTCGGCTAAACCAGAACTGGTCATCCTAGCGCCTGGGCTGCGGACAACATTCACGGTTCCCTGAACGACGGACGGACCTGCGTTCCTAGCATTCCCAGCCCGAAGGGTCGTCTGCAAATTGTTGCCCGGCTCCCTCGGCAGTGCCCAAACAATCCGTCCTGCTTAATGGATGGTCAGGGGCTGCGCTTCACGCACCCGGCTGTCGTTAACGCTGCTGCGCCCACACTGCTTCTTGCTCACGGTTTTGGCTTGCACCAGTTCGCACGATGATCAGAGCAAGGGGCCGCACTGCAAACACTTTATTTCGTCAGTGTCATGTTGACAGTTAAATATATAAGTGTCACAATGACACTGTCTATTTAATTTTGGTGCCATCCATGCCAGTCAGTCAACATGCAGGTTTCTCCGGTAGCGCAGCCGATCTGGTCGAGATTGCGCTCACTTGTGGCGCAGCCTACAAGCTGAACCTTGATCAAGACAAGACGAACGAGCGCCTGATCCGCTATTACGTGGCTGAGGGGGTCCTAGATCGACCGGAGCGCGTGGGACGTGACGCAGCTTATGCGTACCGGCACCTGGTGCAACTTCTTGCCGCCAGGCGGATGGTGGACGCCGGCATGGCTCTTGCCAGCGTGGCGCGACACAACCAGGCCGCGACAACGAAGGTACTCGAGGAAGGGCTGAACAAGCCACTGCCCACCGCGGCTGAGATCCTGGTGGCCCAGTTCATGGATGCTGGTTCGGGCAAACAGGCTCAGGTGGCGCCCCATACCGATGCATCCCGGGTCCCCGGACGCCCGAGCCCTCCAGGGTTTGTGAGCCCTCGCACTTCCATGGCGCTGCCCGATGTGCTCGACGAAGTGCGGCAAATACGAAGCGAGTTGCTGGACCGGGTGTCGGGGCTTGACTCCCAACTGGCTCGCAGCGGTGCTGACCAGGCAGCGGCAATGCACCGGTTGCAACACATGTTGGAAGACGTGATCCGCCGCCAGGCGGGAATCGAGCAGGCCATCGCTGCATTGGGTCAGCGGGTC
>CAZADK010000639.1:0-1248 GCA_964483855.1 uncultured Rhodoferax sp. | reverse complement strand
CATTGCGAAAAAGCGCCCACAACTTGGCAAGACAAAGTAACAAGGAGAATCAAAATGGAAAACGGAAATATTGCGAATCTGAAAGTAACGCTCACGCCCATCAAGGCCGCAATCCGCAGTGACGGCAAGGGCGACCTTGACGTGCTGCTGCGGGTAATCGCGCCGGAGCAGGCAACCGAGGGCAACCAGCGTATGCCACTATCGCTGGCGGTCGTAATCGACCGATCCGGTTCGATGTCGGGTGGGAAGCTGGAAGCCGCCAAGGCATGCGCGCTTGACCTTGTGAAGCGACTGCAACCGGAGGACGAGGTGAGCGTGGTCGTCTACGACGATGCTGTAGAAGTGCTTCTGCCCCTTTCTGCACGCAATGTGGCCCAGGATAAGTTGGCAGCCCTGCTGGCGGCAGTCAGCGAGGGTGGCAGCACGGATCTCCATGGCGGATGGCTCAAGGGCGCGCAGCAACTCGCCCCACGCACGGCAGCCAATCGCATGTGTCGTGTGATCCTGCTGTCGGACGGCCAGGCAAACCATGGCGAAACTGCGGCGGACCGCATTTGCGAGCAGGTGAAACTGCTGGCCCAGTCCGGTGTGTCCACAACGACGGTGGGCCTGGGCGAAGGCTTTAACGAGAGCCTCATGACTGCGATGGCCGTGGCGGGGCAGGGCAGCGCTTTGTACGGGGATCGTGCCGAAGACCTTGCCGAGCCATTCGACGCCGAGATTAGCCTGTTGTCGCATCTGGCCTGGCGTGATGTCCGCCTGGTGGCTGGCAGCGCCACCTCACGCTGGAAGTTGCGGAGCGACTATGCCAAGAACGCCGAGGGTGCCTGGAGCCTGCCTGCCATTGCTAATGCCACCGAGGCATGGGCAGTGTTCAGTGTGCCTATGGAAAGCGCCGCCCGAGCCCAGACACGAAGCCGCCAGGGAATGGCGTTGCATGTGACAGTGACCGCGCGCGACAAAGACGGCAGGCAGACAGAAGTCAAGGCGAGCTTGCCACCGCTACCGCTAGTCAGTGCAGAAGCATGGTCTGCGATGCCCGCGGATGAGCTTGTCTGCCGGCGCGTCGCCGAAGTTCGCGTCGCCAACCTGCAAAATCGCGCGCGCGAAGCGGTCGGCCGTCAGGATTGGGACGAGGCGGAGCGCCTGCTCAAGAAGATCGAAGTGCTCGCTACCGATCAGCCCTGGCTTCAGGAGACTCTGGCGCAGATGCGTCGTTTGGCGAGCCAGCGCGACCATGTCCGCATG
>CAZADK010000638.1:0-2759 GCA_964483855.1 uncultured Rhodoferax sp. | reverse complement strand
CCGCTTCCCCGGCCAGAAAGCGCGCCCAGCCCTCCGGCGCCTCGGCCCGCGCGCTGAGGACGCGGAGGCGGCGCGCCGGGATGTTGGTACCGGCCGCGTCTTGCGACTCTGCGTGCAGGAGCGCAGGCGCTGACAACCCGCAACCCGGCCCTGCGCCGCCACTTCCACCAGGCCAGCGCCGAAGAGACTGATCACCTGGCCTGGACGCGCCAGCGGCTGGACGAACTTGGCAGCCGCCCCTCGCTGCTCAACCCGCTGTGGTACGCCGGCGCGTTCGGGCTCGGCCTGCTGGCCGGGCGCCTGGGCGATCGCGTCAGCCTGGGTTTCGTCGTGGAGACCGAAAAACAGGTCGAGGCCCACCTGCAGGGCCACATGCAGCGCCTGCCGAAGACCGACCATGCGTCACGCGCCATCGTTGCGCAGATGCAGGACGACGAAGCCCGCCACGCCCGTGAGGCCCAGGATGCCGGGGCGCTGGGCATGCCGGCGCCGGTGCGCGCGCTGATGCGCGCCGCGGCCCGCGTGATGACCACCGTGGCGCACCGCGTCTGACGGCTGCGCCGGTCGCTCAGTCCTCGCTCAGTCCTCGCTCAGTCCTCGCTCAGTCCTCCGTCAAGCCTCGGCCAGCTCGAAACTGGTCGTGATGCGGGCCGTCTTGGCCAGCATGATGCTGGCCGAGCAGTATTTCTCGTGGCTCATCGCGATCGCGCGTTCGACCGCGGCCGCAGGAACGCCCTTGCCGCTGACGCTGAAATGCATGTGGATCGCGGTGAACACCCGCGGATCGGCCTCGGCCCGTTCGGCCGTGAGTTTGCACGAACACTGGTGCACGTCATGACGTCCGCGCTTGAGGATCAGCACCACGTCGTAGGCGGTGCAGCCGCCGGTGCCGGCAAGCAGCGTCTCCAGGGGGCGCGGAGCCAGGTTCTGGCCGCCGTTTTCGGGCTTGGCGGCATCCGGCGCGCCGTCCATCACCAGCGTATGGCCGGAGCCGGTCTCGGCCAGAAAACCCATGCCCGAACGGGTGCCCGCGTGTCCGGTCCAGCTTACGGTGCATTCCATGGTGAGTCGATCTCCAAAAAAGGTGAATGGGCGCCATCTCGGTCGGCGCGCCCGAACTTCATTTTCACCTAAGGGCACGGCGCTTATCATCCAAGGCCTGCAAGCGCGCCCCATGAAAACCAAATCCCTGACCCCTGCCGACTACCTGAAGAAGATCCTGACCGCCCGCGTCTACGACGTGGCGGTGGAAACCCCGCTGGAGCCAGCGAGGAACCTGAGCCGTCGCATGCACAACAAGGTGCTGCTCAAGCGGGAGGACCAGCAACCGGTGCGCAGCTTCAAGCTGCGCGGCGCCTACAACAAGATGGTGCAGCTCGGCGCCGACGAACTGGCGCGCGGCGTGATCTGCGCTTCTGCCGGCAACCACGCACAAGGCGTGGCGCTGAGCGCCCACAAGCTGGGCACGCGCGCCGTGATCGTCATGCCCATCACCACGCCGCAGCTCAAGGTGGATGCGGTAAGGGCCCTGGGCGGCGAGGTGGTGCTGTTCGGCGACAGTTATTCCGATGCCTACGACCATGCGGTCGCGTTGCAGCTGCAGCAGGGGCTGACCTTCGTGCATCCCTTCGACGACCCGGACGTGATTGCCGGCCAGGGCACGGTGGCGATGGAGATCCTGCGCCAGCACCAGGGTGAACTGCATGCGGTGTTCGTGGCCATCGGCGGAGGCGGCCTGATCTCCGGCGTGGCCAACTACATCAAGGCGGTGCGGCCGGAGGTCAAGGTCATCGGCGTGCAGATGAACGACTCGGACGCGATGATGCGTTCGGTCAGCGCGAAAAAGCGCCTGGCGCTGCCGGACGTGGGGCTGTTCTCCGACGGCACCGCCGTCAAGCTGGTGGGCGAGGAGACCTTCCGCATCGTGCGCAACCTGGTCGACGGCTTCATGACAGTGGACACCGACGCCGTGTGCGCGGCGATCAAGGACGTGTTCATCGACACCCGCAGCATCGTCGAGCCTGCCGGTGCAATGGCGGTGGCCGCGATCAAGCAATACGTGGCAACCCACAAGACCCGCGGCGAGACCTACGCCGCCATCCTGTGCGGTGCCAACATGAACTTCGACCGGCTGCGTTTCGTCGCCGAACGCGCCGAGGTCGGCGAGGAGCGCGAGGCCTTGTTCGCGGTGACGATCCCCGAGGAACGCGGCAGCTTCCGGCGCTTTTGCCAGGTGATCGGCGATTTGCCCGGCGGAGCGCGCAACGTGACCGAATTCAGCTACCGCATCAGCGATGCCAGCCGGGCCCATGTGTTCGTCGGCGTGACCACCCATGGCAAGGGCGAAAGCGGCAGGATCGCGGCCAACTTCAACAAGCACGGCTTCGAGGCGATCGACCTGACCCACGACGACCTGGCACAGGAACACATCCGCCACATGGTGGGCGGCCATTCGGCATTGGCGCGCGACGAGCGCCTGTTGCGCTTCATCTTCCCCGAGCGCCCGGGTGCGCTGATGAAGTTCCTGAGCCTGATGCAGCCAGGCTGGAACATCAGCCTGTTCCACTACCGCAACCAGGGCGCCGACTACGGCCGCATCCTGGTCGGTCTGCAAGTGCCGACGACCGACGCGAAAGCATTTGCCGCTTTCCTGGGCGAACTGGCGTACCCCTGTGTCGAGGAAACCGCCAATCCGGCCTACCGGATGTTCCTGCGGCGGCAATCTGCATGAGCGCCGCCGGGCCGCTCCCAAGGCGCTC
>CAZADK010000637.1:0-2759 GCA_964483855.1 uncultured Rhodoferax sp. | reverse complement strand
AGTCCAGCCCCCAGGCCAGCGCCGCCAGCACGCTGACCACCACCACAGTGGTCGTTCCTACCCGCGCGAAGTCATCGATCCAGGCCCCCAGCACAATGCCGCCCCACACCAGCACAGTGCCCGGCAACAACGGCAGCACCGTGCCCGCCAGGCCCAATACGATCAAGGCAACACTCAAGAGCCAAAGCAAAGTGATTTCCAAGGGAACCTTTCAAAATCAAAGGAAGACGTTCATGGTTTTGAGATGCGGCCCGGCCTGGAGTGTTGCATCATTATCCAGCGACCGCTCACCGGATAATGTCCGCTCATCCACCCCACTGCAAGGACTCCGCGCCATGACAAACCTCCGCGCCCGATTTGCCCGCCCGTTGCGCCTGGCCGTCGTCGGTGGCGGTCCGGGCGCCTGGATCGGCGAGTTGCACCGCAGCGCAGCCGAACTCGACGGCAACTGGAAGGTGGTCGCGGGTGTCTTCTCCAGCGACCCGCAGCGATCGCGTGCTGCCGGCGCGACGCTGGGCCTGGGCCCGGCGCGCAGTTACGGCGATGTCGCCGAACTGCTGGCCGGTGAGGGGGCTCGCGACGATGGCGCCGATGCGGTGGCCATCATGACGCCCAACGACACCCACTACCCGTATGCGGCCGCGGCACTCGATGCCGGTTTCGATGTCATCGGCGACAAGCCGGTGACGCACGATTTCGCGCAGGCCTGCGACTTGCTGCACAAGGTGGCTGCGCGGCGCCGGTTGTTCGCCATCACGCATGGTTACTCCGCCTACCCGATGACCCGTTATGCGCGCCACCTGGTACGCGAGGGGGTGCTCGGTGACATCCGGCTGGTGCAGGTCGAGTATCTGCAAGGCGGCATGGCGACACGGGTCGAAGACGGCCCGCGTGCGAAGCGCTTCGACTGGCTGCTCGATCCGAAGCGCAGTGGCCTGGCGCTGGTCATGGGGGCCATCGGCTGTCATGGCCAACACCTGGCCTGTTTCACGTCTGGTCAGCGTATCCGGCGCGTGTGCGCCGACGTGGGCGCGTTGGTGCCAGGACGGATTGTCACCGACCATGTCTCGGCACTGCTGGAATTCGAGGGTGGCGCACGCGGCACCTTCACTGCGACGCAGGCGGCGGCAGGTGCCGAGAACGACATCCGGCTGCGCCTGTTCGGCGCCAAAGGTTCGCTGGAATGGTCGCACCACCAGGCCAGTTACCTGCAGTTGTCGATACACGGCGAGGCGACGCGTCGGGTCGGCCGCGGTGATACCTTCTTGCCCCCGGATGTGCTGGCCGCCGGTCGCACGCCGCGGGGTCATCCGGAGGGCTTGCGCGAGGCGTTCGCCAACATCTACAGCGAGCTGGCCCTCGAGCGCATGGCGCTCGCGTTGGGCGAGCCGTTCACGCCCGCGCCGTATCCGCGCATCGCGGACGGCGCCCACACGATGGCCTTCGTCGAAGCCTGCATTGCCTCGCACGCGTCGGGCCACTGGGCCGACGTGGCGCCGGTGCCGGTCACGCCGTCGTAGGTGCGTTTTCATCTGCCTGCGCACGGCGCAGGTAGGTGACGAACGCGAACCCCATGCCGTCCGGAGCGCTCTGTTGCGCGCGATGCTCTTCCCGCCACTGTGCAGGATCGAGCACGGGAGCGAACACGTCGCCGTCGTAATCCTGGTCCAGTTCGGTCACCACGGCGCGCTGCGCCAGCGGCAGGGCGCAGGCGAACAGCTGGGCGCCGCCGATCACCCAGATGTCGGTGGGTGGGGGCTGCTGCGACGCACACAAAGCCAGCGCCCATGCGAGGCAGTCGGCGCCCAGCGCCCCTTCGCTGTTCCAGTCGCTTTGGCGCGTCACGACGATGTTGGTGCGACCGGGCAGGGGCTTGAAGCGGGGCGGCAGCGAGTCCCAGGTCTTGCGCCCCATGATCACCGGCGCGCCGGCGGTCTGTTGCTTGAAATGCGCCAGGTCCTGCGGCAGATGCCAGGGCAGGCTGTTGCCAGCGCCGATCACGCCGTTGCGGGCGCGTGCATAGATCAGGTTGATACGCATCCTGGCCTCGCTGCGTTCAGACGGCAACCGGCGCTGCAATGGCCGGATGGCATTGGTAATCCTGCACCGCGAAATCCTCAAAGGCATAGTCGAACAGCGACGGCGGTCGGCGCCGGATCACCAGCGTGGGGTAGGCGTAGGGTGCCCGGCCGAGCTGCAGCTGCACCTGTTCATGGTGGTTGCTGTAAATGTGGCAGTCGCCACCGGTCCAGATGAAATCGCCCAGGGCCAGGTCGCACTGCTGCGCCACCATGTGCGTGAGCAGCGCATAACTGGCGATGTTGAACGGAACGCCCAGGAAGATGTCGGCGCTGCGCTGGTATAGCTGGCAACTGAGCCGGCCCGGCGCGCCGGCCACGGCGGATGGCGCCACATAGAACTGGAAGAACGCATGGCAGGGCATCAATGCCATCTTGTCGAGTTCGGCCACGTTCCAGGCGCTGACGATGATGCGGCGCGAGTCGGGGTTGGCCTTGAGCGTCTCGATCACTTGGGCGATCTGGTCGATATGCCCACCGTCGGGCTTCGGCCAACTGCGCCACTGCACACCGTAGACCGGCCCCAGGTCGCCATCCGGTGCAGCCCACTCGTCCCATATGCTGACGCCGCGTTCCTTCAGCCATTGGTTGTTCGACGAGCCGGTCAGGAACCACAACAGTTCCTGGATGATCGAGCGCAGGTGCACCTTCTTGGTGGTGACCAGCGGAAAGCCTTCGTTC
>CAZADK010000636.1:0-2761 GCA_964483855.1 uncultured Rhodoferax sp. | reverse complement strand
GGCCAAACGAAAGGGGCCACAGCGCATCCGCGTTATGGGGAGGCGGTTGGCCGTTTTTCTTTAATAAGCGCGTCCATTCACCGTCTTAAGAAAGAAATTCAAGGAATTTCTTAATAAGAATCTAGGATGGGTTGCCTTAGTAAAAAATTTCCCCATGGTTGACCCCCATCGTGCCGGTCGCTGGGTCCAGCAACTCACCGGTTACAAGGCCTTCATCCCGGCAGCATTGCCACCAGACCCCCCGCTAATCTACGGCGGGATGTTGCAGACATGCCTGTCCGAGGCCGACCGCAATATTGGCCGCCTGGATGCACTCGCGTCCATGTTGCCCAACCCCGACCTGTTTGTGTCCATGTACGTGCGGCACGAGGCCGTGTTGGCATCGCAGATCGAGGGTACAAAGAGCACCCTGGGAGACGTGCTCGCCTTCGAGGCCGACGCCCAGCGCGACGACACACCCAAGGATGTCGAGGAAGTCGTCAACTACGTGCGCGCCATGAACCATGGGTTGGAGCGCCTGCCACAGTTGCCCCTGTCCTTGCGCCTGCTGCGAGAAATCCACGCCGAACTGATGAAGGGCGTTCGCGGCGGCGAGAAGTCGCCTGGCGTGCGCATGAGGCTGCGTTTGCGGCAGCTGCCCGATGTGCTGCGGTCGGCCGAGATCTTGCTGGCTCGCGGTATCGCTGCTGGCCGGTAACTTTCAGGAAAACCGCCGGGCGGCCACAATCGTGTTTCTTCCGCGGCTGGCAGCTCTTGCACTTGGAGCGGCGTGAGTTCGCGGCAGGCGATGCGCCCGGCCAGGCTTTCCCCTGCCTGTTGCAGCAAATCCAGCCAGGCCGGGCCCAGCAACAGGTACAGCCCATTGCGCCGGCCGACGCGGTGCGCCTTATCGATGAGCCCGCGCAAGACCGGGAACAGCCCGGGCGCGCGGTGCACTTCGTCCAGCACCACCAGTCGGTCAGTCCGCTCGGCCAGATACAGCTCGGGCGCCGCAAGCTTGGCCCGATCCAGCTCGGACTCCAGGTCCAGATAGACGCTGCCTGGCTGGGTGGCAATATCCAGTTGCGGCCGCGGGTCTGAGCGGCTGCGATGTTTTGTGTAGCGAGGACATGCACGATGGGCTCAACATTCGATTGCCCGGGTCAACTGGCGCAAGCAGGCTGTCGATTCGAAATCCGTTTCGAACCTGACGCGTGACATCCATGGACGCATCGTGCAAGACATGGAGGAACCGGCGGCGCTGCCGGCCACGTCCCGACGACGCCCCGAACGGCACAGCGCAACCCAGCGCAGCAAAATGACGCGGCGCTAAAATTCCCATTCGCCCAAGGAGCGTTGCAGCGAGGCCGGCTGTCCCGAACGGACACCCTGCTCGTCAGGCTTGGGTGCAATAACGGCGCTCACTCCCTATTTACCGGCAATGGCAACCGCAAGGCCATTGGCACTGACCCAGAGAGTGAGCCGCCATGACGACACAAGCCGACCCGATTCCAGCCGGCCCGAACGCCGCGTCCACGCCAGAGCCGATGCGCCTGTCCGGCCTGGAGCCGGTCGCCATCGGCGACGACGCGTTGTTCGTCAACATCGGCGAGCGCACCAACATCACCGGCTCCAAGGCCTTTGCCCGGATGATCCTCAATGGTGACTTCGAGGCCGCGCTGGCGGTGGCACGCCAGCAGGTCGAAAACGGCGCGCAGATCATCGACATCAACATGGACGAGGCCATGCTCGACAGCCAGGCCGCCATGGTGCGTTTCCTGAACCTGATCGCCAGCGAGCCCGACATCTCGCGCGTGCCGATCATGATCGACTCCTCCAAGTGGAGCGTGATCGAGGCCGGGCTGCGCTGCGTGCAGGGCAAGGCCATCGTCAACTCGATCAGCATGAAGGAAGGCGAGCAGGCATTCAAGCAGCAGGCCAAGTTGCTGCGGCGTTATGGTGCGGCGGCCGTGGTGATGGCATTCGACGAAAAAGGCCAGGCCGACACCTATCAGCGCAAGACCGAGATCTGCCAGCGCGCTTATGACATCCTGGTGCGGGAGGTTGGCTTCCCGCCCGAAGACATCATCTTCGATCCCAACATCTTCGCCGTCGCCACCGGCATCGAGGAACACAACAACTACGCGGTCGACTTCATCGAGGCCACGCGCTGGATCAAGGCCAACCTTCCCGGCGCCAAGGTCTCGGGCGGCGTGAGCAACGTGAGTTTTTCGTTCCGCGGCAACGACCCGGTACGCGAGGCGATCCACACCGTGTTCCTGTACCACGCGATCAAGGCCGGCATGGACATGGGTATCGTCAATGCCGGCATGGTCGGTGTCTACGACGAGATCGAACCCACGCTGCGCGAACGTGTCGAGGACGTGGTGCTGAACCGCCGCCCCGACGCTGGCGAGCGGCTGGTCGAGATTGCCGACTCGGCCAAGGGTGCGGCCAAGGACGACAGCCGCAAGCTGGACTGGCGTGGCACGCTGGGCGCGCCGGTGCCGGTCAACCAGCGGCTGTCGCACGCAATGGTGCACGGCATCACGGACTTCATCGTTGCGGACACCGAGGAGGCCTACCAGGCGATCCTGGCCCAGGGCGGCCGTCCGCTGAACGTCATCGAAGGCCCGCTGATGGACGGCATGGGCATCGTCGGCGACCTGTTCGGCCAGGGCAAGATGTTCCTGCCCCAGGTGGTCAAGAGCGCGCGGGTGATGAAGCAGGCAGTGGCGCACCTGATTCCCTACATCGAGGAAGAAAAGCGCCAGATGGAGAG
>CAZADK010000635.1:0-2761 GCA_964483855.1 uncultured Rhodoferax sp. | reverse complement strand
CAGTGGTCGACAAGACTGACTTCAAGCAATGTCACCGATGTCCGGTTCTGGTCGATTGCTGGCGGCATGAGTGGCGCGCTCAAACATTTTGACGATGAGCACCATCGCTTCTCTGCAACTATCATTCGTTGGCCATGACTGATAGTTCCTTCGAAGCTCCGCCCCGGGCGCAGCTTCTTGCCATTGTTTCTGTCCAGCCCGAAGACCGAGTTCTCTGCGCCCAGCCCAATTGCGGGCATTCTGTTTTCGCACAGATTCATGTTGTGCAAGAGGACGAAAAGCTCCTGGTCCTAGGCTCGACCTGCTATGGCAAACGCTATGGAGGCGCTGCCGCTCTTGGTGCACCCCGGCATGGTGGCACTGGAGGCAGGCCACTGACAGCCGCGGAACGCCAATTGCTGGCAAATAACACTGCTGCTTTGCTGGCGCAATTCGAACAAGAGCATATTGCGGCCCTTGATGCCGCGCTCAAAGCTGAGGCGGCCCAGCAGGCCGAACGTGAAGCACAGCATCAAGCCACTTTGGATAAGCGCAAGCTGCTTGCACCAGCAAGCCCGGAGCGACATGCGCCTCCTGCCCCCGCATTGCACAGAACCCCTGCACTCCCTTGGCCCTGGATGAAGCCCTATTCGTCTCTTACGTACTTCGAAATGCGAGATGGAACCAGTTGGATGCGTGTGACCCATGCCGATGGAAACTGTCTCCTCGCACCTTGGCCCATGTTCGAAGACTGGGATGAATCATTACCTGCTCACATCGGAAAACCCCACCCTAGCATTGAGGCGCTGGTCATACCAGACTTGGTTCACGCAGTTGCCTATCTGAGACAAAGTGCCACCTGGGAAAAGATGTGTGGACTTTGGCGTGATATGGCCACTGAGCTAGCAAAGCGACGCTCGGAGAAAAAATGAACTGAAGAGCAATGCCTTCTTGGGCAGTGACCGTGAAAGCTGATAGTGGGAGGTCCCATACCCAATAGACTTAGAGCCGACTGGTAGGCCTCTCGAACGTCAGCAATGACCCCTTTCTGGCAATTAATGGAGCGTCCGCTCCTGGTCGATTGCGTGAGTTCGCGCAGTCAAATTGGGCACCCGCTTTCGCAGCGAAGCGGCCGCATAAATCTCCGCGGCCTACGCCCGGATTGGGGCGGTTTCGGCTGGCCAAGGACTCGGCAAATACGGGACACTCGTTCTTGCTGGCTTGGTGCCAGAAGGCGATCGGTTTGCTGATCTCGCTGATCAGCAGCGATGAATGTTGTCGCCAGAGAAACTGGTCTGGGGTCTGAAGCCCAGCGGCCTGCATCTAGGCCGCCAACATGCGATTCTTCGAAGAAGATCGCTATTGGATCTATGGATTTTTTTGTTGCGCTCTTAGCCAAAGGGACATTGGTTGGGTGCTCCAGGTAATGGCGACGCGCGGGCGAAAAAAAAGGCCCGCATCCCGGGTGTCCCAGGTGCGGGCCGACCCTGGCGCCGGACCTGCAGGCCTGCAGACCCATTGCGCCAGTGGTGGCGCGGGTCAGTGCTTTGCGGTCAGCGCGACGGGTGCGGCAAGCGCAACCGTGGCAGCCGGTGCCGACACGGTGGCTGGCGTGTCGATCGCACCGGCCTTGGTTGCCGGCCCGTGGAACTGCATCACCAGCGGCACGATCAGCAGCGCCACGATGTTGATGATCTTGATCAAGGGGTTGATGGCCGGGCCCGCGGTGTCCTTGTAAGGGTCACCGACCGTGTCGCCAGTGACTGCCGCCTTGTGCGTCTCGGAGCCCTTGCCGCCATGGTGGCCGTCTTCGATGTACTTCTTGGCATTGTCCCACGCGCCGCCCCCCGAGGTCATCGAGATGGCCACGAACAGGCCGGTCACGATCACGCCGAGGAGCATGGCGCCGACCGAGGCAAGCGCTGCACCGGAACCGGCGATCAGGTAGATCGCGATGAAGAGCACGATCGGCGAGAGCACCGGCAGAAGCGAGGGAACAACCATTTCCTTGATCGCGGCTTGCGTCAGGATGTCCACGGCGCGGCCATAGTCGGGCTTCACTTCACCCTTCATGATGCCGGGCATTTCGCGGAACTGGCGGCGGACTTCCTCCACCACCGCCTGCGCCGCGCGGCCCACCGCCATCATCGACATGCCGCCGAAGAGGAACGGGAGAAGACCGCCGAACAGGAGGCCGACCACGACATAGGGGTTGGCAATCGAGAAATCGACCGTGACCCCGTAGAAGAACGAACCTTCGACGGCTCTGGCCGAGAAGTATTTCAAGTCTTCCGCATACGCTGCAAACAACACAAGCGCGCCAAGGCCCGCCGAACCGATGGCGTAACCCTTCGTCACGGCCTTGGTCGTGTTGCCCACGGCGTCGAGCGCGTCGGTCGTCTTGCGGACTTCCGAGGGCAGTTCGGCCATTTCGGCAATACCACCGGCATTGTCCGTGACCGGACCGAAGGCGTCGAGCGCAACGATCATGCCGGCGACGCCGAGCATGGTGGTGGTTGCGATGGCGATGCCATACAGGCCGGCGAGGTTGAAGGTCAGCAGGATGCCGCCGATGATGATCAGCGCCGGAAGCGCGGTGGCTTCGAGCGAGACAGCAAGGCCCTGGATGACGTTCGTGCCGTGGCCCGACTCGGAGGCTTTCGCGATCGAGCGGACGGGACGGTACTTGGTCTCCGTGTAGTAGGCCGTGACGACAACGATCAGGAGGGTGACGAAGAGGCCTGCAACGCCGCAAGCGAAGAGCTTCCAGCCGGTGATGTTG
>CAZADK010000634.1:0-2761 GCA_964483855.1 uncultured Rhodoferax sp. | reverse complement strand
GGCCTGGCCGAAGCCTCGGTTGGCCTGCTGTTTCCGCCACTTGGGCGTGTGGCGCCGATCGATGCGATTGCACGCGAGCTGTTCACACGCGAGCGCCGTGCGGTGTCGGCCGCGCCTGATGACGCCAGTGCCCTGCGCTTCGTCGCGTGCGTGCGGCCGCTGCCGGGCCATGCGGTACGCATCCTCGACGGGCACGAACTGCGAGGCCGGTATGCCCTGGCCTTGGGCCCACATCACATAGGCCAGACTGAGCCCGAGCGTCAACATGCCGCCGAAGTAGCCGAAGCTCCAACCCCAGCCCGACACGCGGCCCAGGCTGTCGCGGCGCGCCAGTTCGGGCAGGAATGCGGCGATCAGCGATTCACCATAGCTGTAGAACAGGTTGGACAGCACCACCGCCGCGATGGCCCAAGCCACGTCGCCGGGACCGACCCCCGCCAATGCGAGCGTCGTGACCACGCAACCCGCGGTGGAGAACAGCAGCAAGCGTTTCTTGGCTGCGCGCAGATCGGCGTAGGCGCCGAGCGCGGGCATGGACAGCATGACGAGCAGACTCGACAGCGCCAGTGCGCCGGTCCAGGCCATCGTTGCCCACGGTGCGTTGCCGGCGACACCGCCCACGAAGTAGGCGCCGAAGACTGCCGTCAGCACCACCGTGGTGTAGCCCGAGTTGGCGAAGTCGTACATCGCCCAACCGAACACCTCGCGCTTGCGCACGCCGTCGTTCAGCGCGGCCTGGGGAAAGAGGGCCATGGCGCATTCTCGCTTCTCGGCGCTGCCATGGCTGGCTTCGTTCGCAGCGCCCGCGTCGCCGTCGCAGGCTGCTTGCTGCCCGCTGTGCTGACGGCTTGCGCCGCGCCACCGAACGCGCTGCCCATAGCAGCTGTCACCTTCGACGCCGCCTCGCCCGCCATGCACAGCATTCATGTCGTCAACCACGGCTGGCACACCGGCCTTGTGCTGCGCGCGGGCGATGTGCCCGCCGCCGCATGGCCAGTGAAGGCCGACTTTCCAGGGGCCACCTATTTCGAAGTGGGCTGGGGCGACCGTGCCTACTACCTGGCCGTCGATCCAGGCGCCTGGCTGGGCCTGAAGGCCGTTGCCTGGCCGACGCCGAGTGTGTTGCATGTGGTCGCTGTCGACACCACGCTCGAGGGCTTCACCGCCGCCACCGGCATCAGCGAGAGCATCGAGATCGGCGTCTCGCCGGCGGGGATGCAACGACTGCTCGAGCACCTGCGCAACAGCCACGAACTCGACGACGCAGGTCGCTCCATCACGCTCGGCCCGGGCTTGTACGGCCAAAGCCGCTTCTACGCCTCGCGCGAGCGATTTCACTTGTTCAAGACCTGCAACGTCTGGGTGGCCAAGGCGCTGCAAACCGCCGGCGTGCCGGTCACGCCGGTGGCGGCCATCACGGCCAGTCGGTTGATGGCGCAACTGCGGCCACTCGCAAAGGTGGTCCCGTGACGGGCTCGTTCACCGAAGTCGGCACCTGTCGCAGCGCCCCTGCCATGCCGATCGCCCTGCCTTTCGACCTGCTTATCGTGACGCCGAAGCAGAGCGCTGGCGCGAACCCATTCCACACCACTGAAAGGCCCTAGTGCAAACCGTCTATCACCAGTTCGCGCTGCTGCTGGCCGTTGCAGCCGCCGTCGGCATCATTGCGCTGCGCCTGCGCCAGCCGCTGCTGGTGGCCTACATCGTCGTCGGCATCCTGCTCGGGCCGTCGGCGCTGGGCTGGGTGACGGCGCACGACCAGGTCGACCTGCTGGCGCAGATCGGCGTCACGGTGCTGCTGTTCGTCGTCGGCCTGAAGCTCGACATGCATGTGGTCAAGAGCGTCGGCCCGGTGGCGCTGGCCACCGGCATCGGGCAGATCGTGTTCACCACCGTCATCGGCTTCGCCATCGCCATGGCGCTCGGCATGGTGCCGCTCACGGCGATCTATGTCGCGGTGGCACTGACCTTCTCCAGCACCATCATCATCGTCAAACTGCTGTCCGACAAGCGCGAGCTCGATTCGTTGCATGGCCGCATCGCGGTGGGATTTCTGGTCGTGCAGGACATCGCGGTGGTGGTGGCCATGCTGCTGCTCGGCTCGTGGCAGTCCGGTGCCGGCGGCGCGGACCTTTGGCGCCTCGGGCTCGAGGTGGGCCTGAAGCTGGTGCTGGCGCTGGGCGCGGTGGTGGTCCTGATGCGCTGGGTGCTGCCGAGGCTGGTGCACCTGCTGGCGCGCTCGCAGGAACTGCTCTTGCTCTTTGCGCTTGCCTGGGGCACGACGCTCGCCGCCGGCGGCGACATGCTGGGCTTCAGCAAGGAAGTCGGTGCCTTCCTGGCCGGGTTCTCGCTGGCCTCCACCGCCTACCGGGAGGCCATTGCGGCGCGCCTGACCGGGTTGCGCGACTTCCTGCTGCTGTTCTTCTTCATCGACCTGGGCGCCAGGCTCGACCTCGGCCTGCTCGGCGCGCAGGTGGGCGATGCGCTCGTGCTGTCGCTGTTCGTGCTGGTGGGCAACCCGCTGATCGTGATGGCCATCATGGGTTTCATGGGCTACCGCAAGCGCACCGGCTTCCTGGCCGGCCTGACGGTCGCCCAGATCAGCGAGTTCTCCATCATCTTCATGGCGATGGGCGTCACGCTCGGCCACACCAACCCGGCCGCACTGGGCCTGGTGACGCTGGTAGGGCTGGTCACGATCACGCTGTCGACCTACATGATCCTGTATTCGCAGCCGCTGTACGCCCGGCTGGCGCCCTGG
>CAZADK010000633.1:0-2762 GCA_964483855.1 uncultured Rhodoferax sp. | reverse complement strand
CCGTTGATCGGCAGCGTGGCGATCTTGACGGCGAGCAGCGTGTTGGCGGGTATGTCACTTGTATCGCTGTATCCGAAGTTGCCGAGTGAGAATACATACGGCACATCTTCCAGCGTCGCAATGACAAAATTGCTGCCGCCCGGCGCATCATTGACTGGCGTGACGTTGACCCTCATCGTGCGCGACGCCGTGTCGAGGTCGACGCCGCCATTGGCCGTGCCCCCACCGTCCTGCACCCGAAAGCCGAAACTGGCGTATGCCGCACCACTCGCGTTTGCCACCGGCGAGAACTTCAGGTTGCCGGCATTGATGTTGGCCACCGAGATGAACTGGTTCACGGCCACCGCGGAACCGGACAAGGTCAGGCTGCCGAACACCGGCAGCGACGTGATGCGCACATTGATCAGCGTATGGGGAACGGTGTCGTTCGGATCGCTGAAACCGAAGTCGGTGGCGGCGAAGGTATAGGCTGCATCCTCGAGCACCGTCACGGTCTTGTCTGCACCTACCGGCGCATCGTTGACCGGTGTCACGATCAGCGTGATGGTGCGCGCCACTGGATCCAGATCGACGCCGCCATTGGCCGTGCCGCCGTTGTCCTGCACCTGAAAGTTGAACGTCGCATAAGGCGCGCCACTGGCATTGGCGAGCGGCGTGAACACCAGTCGGGCGAGGCCAATGTCGCTGGCCGACACGAACTGGTTGGCCGCAACGGTGACGCCATTGAGTGTCAAGGAGCCGGTCAACGGCAAGGTGCCGATGCGCACATTGAGCAATGCGTTGGCAGGCAGGTCCAGTGGGTCCGCGTAGCCGAAATCCGCAACGGTAAATGCATAGGATGCATCTTCCAGCAGCGTGATGGTCTTGCTGGTACCGGTGGGTGCGTCGTTGCGCGCGGTGACGCTGATGGTGCGGTTGGCCGCGACGCTGTCGGCCTGACCGTCGTTGACGACGAAGGACACGGTGCGGTTGGCAGTGGAGGGCGCATCACTCGTGTTGGCATAGGTCACCGAGCGCAACGCAGCCTGGTAATTGCCGGCGCTGGCACTGCCGCTCAACACCAGCACGCCGGTGCCGGCATTCCAGCTGCCGGTGATGCCGTTCTGGTTGGTGAACGCCAGCACGTCCTGCCCGCTGGAGAAGTTGGCGGCGATACGGATCGTCGCACTGGCCAACAATGCGCTGTCCGCATCGGTGACCACCATGCCGGCATCGACCCCCCGTGGTCCATCGTTCTCGACATAGGCCAATGTGCCCCCGGTGGGGGTGGCCACGGGCGCTACTGGCGCTGCCGCGAATACCCGGGCACTGACGCCATCGTTATCACCGGAACTCTTGCCGCTCCAGACCGCAACGTAATGACCGGTATCGCCGAACAGGGCCACCGACGGGTCCTTCTGCTCATTGCTGGTGTACTGGTTGACGATGGCCCCCGCGGCAACAGGGTTGCCGCCAGCCGTGTACAGCCGGGTGAAGATGTCTCTGCCATTGGTGCCGGCTTTGTGGTAACCCACGATGAAGCTGCCGTCGCCGGCCATTGCAATGGATGGGCTGTCCGCATTGCCGGAATCGACGTAGAAAGGCGCATACCGCTGCGAGCCATCGGCGTTGAAGCCGCGACCCCAGACACCCTTGTCGAGTGCGGAGTCCTCCCGGTAGACGACGGTGAAATTGCCGCTTGCGTCCATCGCAACCGCGGCCGCCGTGCTGTCGGCCAGGGCGGTGTCAATTTGTGTGCGGCTGCCGGATGCGATCCCCGCCGCATCGAAGCGCTGGAAATAGGTATGGTTGCCGACGTCGAAAACGACCACGAACCGTCCGGCAGTGTCCATCGCCACCGCGGCATTCTGCTCTGTACCGATGCTGGTCTGGTTGCCGCGTTTTTCGGTCGCATCGAGCGCGCTGCCGTTGGCCGCAAACCGGCGAAAAAATACGCCAGCCGAGTCGCCAGCCCCGTTGCCCTCCCAGGCGATGACGAAGGCGCCGGTGCTGGCGTTCATGCCGATCACCGAATTCGACTGTGCACCGCTGGTGGTCGTGTTGACGCGTATCTGATTGGTGAGCGCATTGCCGGTCGCGCCAAATCGGCGCATGTACACGTTGTCGTCCCTGTCGTCGTCATCGTCATCGTTGCTGGTCCAGGTGACGACGAAATTGCCGGCCGCGTCGGATGCCACACGTGCGTAACGCTGTTCCTCGTCACTTGTCTGTGCCACCCGTATCTCGCC
Organism: uncultured Rhodoferax sp.; assembly: GCA_964483855.1. Taxonomy (GTDB): domain Bacteria; phylum Pseudomonadota; class Gammaproteobacteria; order Burkholderiales; family Burkholderiaceae_C; genus CAISIP01. Next base: position 534 of record CAZADK010000633.1, on the reverse strand, counting down.
GGTCAGCGCATTGCCCAGTGCGTTGAAGCGACGCGCATAAACGCCTTCCTTGTCACCGTCCTGGTTGTCGCTGGTCCAGACGACGACGAAGTTGCCACTGGCGTCGTAGGCCACGGCCTGCTGGCTGCCCCCGCCGGGCGCGTCGGTCGTTTGCTTGTGGTTTGTCGTGATGTTGACCTGAAAATCATTGCCGAGCAACCCTCCCCAGGCCTGTTGCAGCGTGGCGCTGGCTGCGCTGGCGGCTTCGATACTGCCGCTGCGCTGCTCCAGCACCCAGTTGCCGCCCAGCGTTGCTGCGCCCGTCGCGTCGCTGCTGGCGGCCACGTCGGCACCGGTCAGTGCTGCCAGGTCGCCGACCATCTGCCGGCCGATATCGGTTTGCGCGAAATCGCAACCGTATAGCAGCAGGTCGGCGTCGGCCGTCATGGCCGCGCCCCAGTCGGCCACCTCGGCAGCGCGGGCCATCAGACTTTGCGCGTCGAGCCGCGCCAGGCCCAGCAGCAACACGCCGTCGCTGCCGAGGTGGCCGACTGG
>CAZADK010000632.1:0-2764 GCA_964483855.1 uncultured Rhodoferax sp. | reverse complement strand
CCTGTTACTGGGCCTCGTCGTAACGCCCCTGGCGGCCACACAAGAGCCTGCGCGCATGGATGTACAGGCCGAGCGCAACGGCGAGTGGATCGACGTGCGCGCGCAGGCCGTGGTGAACGCGCCACTGTCCATCGTATGGGCGACGCTGACCGATTATGAGCGGCTGCCCGACTTCATCCCGGGCATCGTCACGAGCAAGGTGCTCGCGCGTGACGGGCACAAGATCACGGTCGCCCAGACCGGGCAGGCGCGGTTCCTGTTCCTGACCTTGCCGATCTCAGTGACGCTGGAGTCCACCGAGATTCCGCCCCATGTCGTCGAAGTCAGACGTGTTGCCGGCACCCTGCGCCACTTGAACGGGCGCTACGAGGCCAGGACCTTGCCCGGCGCACGGGTGCAGTTACGCTGGACTGGCAGCCTTTCGCCCGAAGTGGACCTGCCGCCGCTGATCGGTACCACACTCACTCGGCTGTCGATCGAGGACCAGTTCGCGGGCATGGTGCGCGAGATCGAGCGCCGCGCCGGCAACCAGCCTGCCCCCGCACGGCTCAACCGGCGCCTGGATCGTTGATGGCATCGAGGCTCCCGCGTCCGCATGACCCGACCGTGACTCGGCCGTGACGCGACCGTGACCCGACCGTGACGCGACAGACACAGCACCGGCACCATACCCGTTGGAATGCCCTGCGCCGGGGCGGCGCCGCTGCGCTGATGGTCGTGTTGTGTACCGGTTGCAGCGTCACTGCGCCACGCCAGACAACCGATTCAGCGGTGGCCGCCGACGCGGGTGTACCGGCCTGCCAGGCCTGGTATACCCGCCTGGACCACGCCACCGATCAGGCAGGGCTTCGCGATGGTGCAGCCCCCCCGGTTCCCGGTCACCCCTTCCTGCGCGTCGACCGCTACCACGCATCGCTGCGCGACCGATTGCCAGCATCGGCCGATGCGCAGTCTGCGGCACCGGCGCGCGCGGCGCTGATGGCCCGGTTGCTGGCACTGGACCTGCAGGCCCGCCGTCATGAGATCGCCAACCTGCCGCCGCTGATCCGGGCCACGCTGGCCCGTGCACCGGATGGGCCAGCCGACAGCAGCGGCCTGCTGCAGCACACGAGTGCATGCGGCCAGCTGCTGGTGCGCGCGGCATTGGCGCAACCGACGCGCGCCCATGCCCTGTTGCTGGCCTTGTCGGTGCCGCCTGACTATGTCACCGCGTATCGGGTTCTGGGCCTGTATCCGCTCACCCGCATCCCGTTCTTGCACGGCGTGCGGCGCTTTGAAGACACGATTCGGACATCGTTTCGGCAGGATCCGGTCCCCGACCCGTCCGCGTCGCGGCTGCTGCTGGTGCCGCCCTGGCGCCCCGCCCCCGAGCAGGTCACGCACGCGCGTTTGCGCGCCATGCTGCAACCGTCGCCGCACGACCCGTTGGGCATTGCTGAGCCGACGCCGGCCGAGCAGGAGATCCTGTTTGCGCATTTCGCGCCGTCATTCGACCTCGGCGTGCGCAGCAACGACGACCGCCCCGGTGCCCTGGTCTGGCCCGAGCGGACGACGACTGCGCGGCGGCAAGACGCCGCTCCGGTGCTCGACATCGACCAACCGGTGGTCTACCGCCAGCTCGCCTGGACACGCCACGGGCAGGCCAGCCTGCTGCAACTGGTCTACACGATCTGGTTCGGCGCGCGGCCACCCACGTCCTGGCCGATCGACCTGCTCGCTGGCCGGCTCGACGGACTGATCTGGCGGGTGACACTGTCGCCGGACGGCGTGCCCGTGATGTACGACAGCATCCACCCCTGTGGCTGTTACCACCAGTTCTTTCCCCCGTCCTGGGTCCAGCCAAGGCCTGCGCCCGATGCCTGGGCCGAGTGGGCGTTCAGCCCGGCTCCGGCACCGGATCTGGCGCCGGGCCGGCAACTGGTGCTGCGCGTCGCGCCGGTGACGCACTACCTGAGCCGCGTCGATGCACGGATGCAACCAGCCGGCACGCCATATGGCTGGCGCGAATACGACGCTCTGCGCTCGTTGCCCACGCCCGATGGCGCGCGCCGCAGCCTGTTCGATGCCCACGGCTTCATTGCGGGGACCGACCGCGCCGAAGCCTGGCTGTTCTGGCCCATGGGCATCGCGCGCGCCGGCGCCATGCGCCAGTGGGGCCGGCGCGCCACCGCCTTCGTAGGCCGTCGCCATTTCGACGATGCCCATCTCATCGAACAACGTTTTGTGCTCGCCGCGCCGCCAAGCGACCCCTGACAGGCACCGTCAAGGCGCACTGGGGGCGGACGACGGTCGCGGCAATGGCGTCTGCAGCAAGCCGTCGAACTGGTCGATCGGCACTGGCCGGGAAAAAAGATAGCCCTGGAAGGCCTCGCATCCCATCGCCAGCAAAAACTGGTGTTGCCCATCGGTCTCGACACCTTCGGCGATCACCGCCAGGCCCAGGCTTTCGCCCAGCGCGACGATGGTGCGGGCAATCGCGGCATCGTTCGGATCGACCAGCAGACTGCGCACGAAGGACTGGTCGATCTTCAGGTGCGCCAGCGGCAACAACTTGAGATAACTCAGCGAAGAGTATCCGGTACCGAAGTCGTCGAGCGAGAAGGCAACGCCACGCACGCGCAGCGCCGTCATCTTGTGGATGACATCGTCGATGTTGTCTGCCAGCAGGCTTTCGGTCAGCTCCAGTTTCAGGCACGCCGGGTTCGCCGCGCTGCGCTGCAGCGCAGCTTCGACCTGCGCCACGAAATCGGGCTCCATGAACTGG
>CAZADK010000631.1:1068-2765 GCA_964483855.1 uncultured Rhodoferax sp. | reverse complement strand
TCGGTTGAAGGTGCTGGCACTGACGATGCGCGCATCCGTCGAGCCGGTGAAATGCAGGAATTGGTCGAACTGATGCGACCCGATGTCCACCAGGATGCCGCCATGGACCGCCTTGTCGAAGAACCATGACGGACGCGATGCGCGGTTCATGCGGTGCGGCCCGAGCCCGCAGGTATGAATCACCCGGCCAATGGCGCCAGCCCCGATGAGTTCGCCGGCGCGGATGGCGGCGCGTACTTCGAAGCGTTCGGTGAAATCCACCGAGAAGATCCGGCCGGTTTCCCGCTGAACCTGCCGCACGGATTCGAGCTGCTCGAACGTCGTCAGGCCCGGCTTGTCCATCATGACGTCCTTGCCATGGCGCATCGCCTCGATGGCGAGATCGGCCCGAGTGTTCGGGACCGCGGCGCAGGCCACGAGCTGGATCGATGCGTCTTCCAGCAGGCTGGCCCGGTCCCTGACCCGTCGAATCTGCGGAAAACGCTCGAGGAATCCGGCCAGCGGCGCCGAATCGTCATGCGACCAGAAACCGGCGCACTGGGCGCCGATGTCCAGCAGGCTTTTCACCTGATCGTAGATATGCCGGTGATCGAGGCCGATGGCGGCGAACCGCAGCGCAGGCGTGTCGGACATGCGTTGCGCTTTCAGCGGCTGGTCTGCATGGACGCCAGCCGGGGCTCCGCCCGTTGCAGCAAAAGCGGTGGCAGGTCGTTCAGGATCTGCGGTATCTCCTCGGCCAGGCTGTTGGCGATACGCTGGTAACTAGCCCGCATGCCGCCGGCCAGATGAGACGAGAAGATGATCGATTCCCGGTTGCGCATCGGACTGGACCGATCCACCGGCTCCCGCGGGAAGACATCGACCGCGGCACGGATGCGGCCGGCTTCCGCCAGATCCAGGAACGCCTCGAAGTCCACGATCTCGGCACGGCTGGCCAGAACCACGCAAGCATCCGGGCGGATCGTCTCAAGCAGTGCGCGCGACAGGAAGCCGTCGTTCTCCTGGTGCACCCCGGCCAGCAGGAACAGATACTGGGATTGCCGCAGCACCTCGTCGAGCGAAGCTGCACGGAAGCCTTCCTGGGCCAGGTAGCCCTTGGACAGCCAGGGGTCGTAGATGCGAATGTCGCAGGAAAACGGTGCCAGCAAGGGCCCCAGCGCGCGTCCGAGATTGCCGTAGCCGATGAATCCCACCGAGGCGTTGAACAGCGTGACGGCCTCGGCATTGCCGGCAATGCCGTAACGCTCCATGCCGCGCCTGAACAGATGGTCGTTCTTGACGATGCCGCGGCCCAGGCTGATGGCCATACCCAGGCACATCTCGGCCACGGCGGGCGCCATGACCGGTGCAATGCTCAGGACATGGATGCCGAGTTTCTGCGCCTCCCGGTAATCGACGTTGGGTTCCCAGTTCCCTTTCACGTTGATGATGGCCTTGAGCTTTTTCGCCCGATGCAGGCGGCTCGCATCCATCGGGGTCTGGCCCACGATGATGGAGGTTTCCTCCAGATGCGCCTCGACCATCGCATCGGGCATCCGGGCGCCGTAGTGTTCGACCAGCCGGACCTTGCCGAGCAGCTGGCGCTCGGTCTCGGTGGTGAAGATCATGTCCTTGGAGCGTGGAAAGGCATCGACCAGCACGAGTGGGAGCGGCTTCATGGGGCCACCTGCGGCTGTGCCGCGCCCAGGACGGCGCGA
>CAZADK010000631.1:0-1058 GCA_964483855.1 uncultured Rhodoferax sp. | reverse complement strand
GGCCCTGGCTGACGCGCCGGCGGCAGAAGGTGGCAGCGCCCGTTATCGTCGCGGGTTTGGTGCGCGACCGAGACCCGAGGCCGGGCGGCGAGCTGGCAGCGATGGCGATGGGGGCCACGGCGGATGGCAGGAAGATCATGAAATAGGTGGGCAAATGTGTGTCGTGATGCACAGGATTGTTGATGGATGGCAGCGCCCTCACAAGACAGATTTGCTGGCGCATGGACAAAAAAAATGTTGTGCATGCGGGTGCGCCGGGGACAGGGTTTGATCGTGATGGCCCGTGGCGGGCGATGGGCGGCGCCACGCCCGCCATCGTCGCCGCCGGCCGGGCGGGTGGGCGCCAGATGCTGCCAGAGAGGCTGTTCTTGTTCCGTTGCGTTCAGTGCGCGGGTTGGGATAACGCCGTTTCGGCAAGGGTCAAGAACTGGCGTGTCCCCTATCACGCCCCTGCCAGCCGGCCACCGCATCGTCCGCCAGCGCACTGCCGGCCTCCGCATCGACGAGGAAGACGTCGTTGGCCCCCAGGCCGCGCAGCAGTTCGATTTCGTCGGCGTATTTCACGATGGCAACGATGCGGCCCGCGAACCGACCCGCAAGGGCCCGGTGCTTGAGTTGCGACAGCGCATGGACATTGCCGGCATGCGAGGGCATGGCCAGCAGCACCAACTTCAAGGATTCGCAGATGACCAGCTTGTCCCAGAAATCGGAATCCACCGCATCGCCTTCGATCACCTGGCGGCCAGCGGTCTGGTGAATAAGCAGCGTATCGGGGTCGTTGTCCACACCCAGCACGTTCATGCCGTGGTGGCGGGTCAGCCGCTGGTAGGCGCCGCCGCCGATGCGGCCCATGCCCAGCACCACCGCGTCCACGGAGCCCAGGGTAATGGGCTGGTCGGCGGCCAGCAGGCTGGACGCTTCCAGCCTGCTCAAAGGCGTCTTGAAGCGCTGGTAAAGGCGCTCGCTGACGGCATTCAGCGGCGCGGCCAGCACGAAGCTGCCGGCCACCGCCGGCTGGCTGTCGGCCGAATGGCTGGTGGTGATATCGCTGGCGGTGG
>CAZADK010000630.1:1563-2777 GCA_964483855.1 uncultured Rhodoferax sp. | reverse complement strand
GCTGAGTGCGCCCCCGGCCCTGGCTTCGCCGGGCCCCCAACGGGCCGCGACGCAGCGATGAGGCGCTGACCGACGCGACTGCGGCCTGGCAGCGGCGTTTGTCCGCCGGACGCTCCGCCTGTGCTCAATCCACGCAGGTACTGGTTTCCGGCAACGTTGAACACCACTCAGTTGTTGCCACAAATATTGGCAGTCACCAGGTGGCCTTGGCCTGGTCATCAACTCAGCCCCCGCGGCACTCACCGATGTTCGATGCGTCATTTCCGGGCGCCGCCACTGCGCAAAACGTCCGAAAACGCCGAGAGGGCATCGGCCAGCCGGTTTGCGGTTTCGAGGGACGGCATGGGCAGCTTGAGACTGCGCCCACCGGTAACCGCGTCGTATTCGATCCAGGGGTGGGCCGCTGCCGGGTTATCGCTCGGCGCGCTCAATGCCGACAGCAGCTGCACACCGACCTGTAGCAACCCCGCCCATGGATCGGGGTTTGCGGCACGTGCTCCCAATTCGACAGCCGCCGGGTGTGGCTCCGATGCCGCAGCATCATCACCCGTTCGCGCAGTCGCCGCGGTCTCCTGCCTCTCCACGGGCGCGGCTGCGACACTGGCGGCCTCTTCCGCGGGCGCCATGGCCTCGCCCTCTCCCATGTGCCCGGTAACGCTTTCCACATCCTTCATGAAACGGTTCAGCCGCGTACCGCCAAGCGATATCTCACCGCTGCCGCCATCGAGAATACCGGCCGACAAGGAGCGCTTGAATGCAAGCACCGACAACATGCCCTCCTCTATCGTTCCCTTTGACACATAGTTGATGATTTGCACCGGCTGCCGCTGCCCCATGCGGTGAATGCGCGCGATGCGTTGTTCGAGGACCGCCGGGTTCCATGGCAGGTCCATGTTCACCAGCGTCGAAGCGTGCTGCAGGTTGAGCCCGGTGCTGCCGGCATCGGTCGAGAGGAAGACGCGGCAATCCGGGTCGTCGCGGAAGCGCGCGATCAAGTCCGGCCGTTTTTCTGAGGGCACGCCGCCATGGAAGCGAACGTAAGCAATGCCACGTTCGTCCAGCCGGCGCACGACAATGTCCTGCGTTCGCATCCATTGGCTAAATACCACCACTTTCGCGTCCGGTTGCACGAACAGGCCATCTAGCAACGTTGCCAGTTCATCGGCCTTCACGCCATGGTCGGTTTCCTGGTCCAGCAAATACGTGCTGTTGCA
>CAZADK010000630.1:0-1463 GCA_964483855.1 uncultured Rhodoferax sp. | reverse complement strand
CGTATTCTTTTTGCCGCTGGGTACGGCCACCCGCGATGACACGCGACTCGCGCCCGCAGTAGCGCGCGATCTCGCTTTGCCATTGGTACTTGAGTGAAGTCGGGCAGACCACGAGCACTTTGGCCACGCCGAAATGCCGCGCCAGTATCTCAGCCGCAGCCACCGCCTGTATGGTCTTGCCCAGGCCCATCTCGTCGCCGATCAATGCGCGGCCGGCGCGCACGGCGAACAAGGCACCTTCAGCCTGGTAAGGGTAGAGCGGCAACTTCAGTAATTTGCGCAAGTGGGAATCCTCAGCGCCGCGCGGGAACATGCCGTCCAGCGCCACGGCACGCCGAGCCGCATCGTTACGCCCGGCGACGAAGTCGAGCGCGTCGTCGTGAGCACGCAACTCGTGGCCAGTCTTCGCCACTTTGGTGAAAAAGGGTTCCAGCGCACTGAAGCGCTCCTGCGGCAGACGCCAATCCAACACCGCATCGAACAGCAATGCGGCCGCTTTGATCACGCCATCCGGACACCCTGTACCCGCGCGGAAATGAATCGCGCGTTCTCCGTCGTTGCGCAGGTAAAGCTCCGAAAATTCAGGCTGGTAGCCACGCGCGAAAGCCGCTTTGGCACCTCGCTTTCCGGCCAGTTTGGCTAGCGTGAATTCGATGTGTTTGCAAGTACCCAACTCGTTCGTCGCATAGTCCGGGCAGGCGCAAGCATTGTCCCCGGGCCGCAACCCGCGTATCGTCACCCGATAAGCGCTCTTGGATTGCGGGTTACTGACTCGAAAGTCGGAGAAAAACGGCTCGGTGCCGCTATTCTCCAGGCCGAACGCCTGCTCGCGGCCAAATTGGCGGCGCAAGGTGCGTTGCCATTCAACGGGTGAGAGGTCTGAGGGTGCGTGGGTACGGGAAAGCCTGGGTTCTTTCGGTGACTTGGCGGACGGTTGGGCTTGTTTCATCGGCATTGGCTTTCGTTGGCAAAGGAACTTAAAAAAAATGTCGGTTGCGCGTGGCGACTGAACTATCCGCGGAACCAGTCGGCGCAGGGCGTTTCCGAACTTTGGATTCTCGTCGGCGCAGGCCCCCTACCCCTTGACGTTCCGCGCAACGGCATCAAGGCCATTCGGTGCCCATGCACGGTGATATTACAGGCGCTATCGTTACGCCAATGAATACGGCAACCAAGTTACTGAGCGGGATGCGCCAGAATCCCGACGATTGGGCCATGGAAAAACTGCTTGAGACCCATTGTCCGTACCGGCACACCGGCCCATCAAGGCCATTTACATCAAGCGTTTCGTGGCGCTGATTGACCAGATTCAGGAGAAGCCATGACTGGCCGATTGCCACCACCGGGATTCGCGCCCACCGGCGGCCACCTGAGTTTCGAGACAGCGGAGTTCTCGCGCTTCGAGGGCGGCTTGCTGGCGCGCCATACCGTGATCCTGGACATGCTCGACCTGGCGCGCCAGA